>JAFZYX010000007.1 GCA_017616055.1 Ruminococcus sp. | reverse complement strand
GGTTCCAGTTGTTCCAATCCTGGCCACCCTGATTCCAGTTATTCTGCTGGTTCTGGTTGTTCCAGTCATTTACGCTCCAATTGCTCCAGTCCTGACCGCCCTGATTCCAGTCATTTCCGCCCTGGTTCCAGTTGTTCCAGTCCTGGCCGCCCATGTTACCAAAGTCGAATCCACCCTGGTTCCAATCATTTCCACCCTGGTTCCAGTTGTTCCAGTCCTGACCACCCTGATTCCAGTCGTTTCCACCCTGGTTCCAGTTGTTCCAGTCCTGACCACCCTGATTCCAGTCGTTTCCACCCTGGTTCCAGTTATTCCAGTCCTGACCGCCCTGATTCCAGTCGTTTCCGCCCTGGTTCCAGTTGTTCCAATCCTGACCGCCCTGATTCCAGTCGTTTCCGCCCATGTTGCCAAAGTCAAATCCGCCCTGGTTCCAGTCGTTTCCGCCCATGTTGCCAAAGTCGAATCCACCCTGATTCCAATCGTTTCCGCCTTGGTTCCAGTTGTTCCAGTCCTGGCCACCCATATTGCCAAAGTCGAATCCACCCTGGTTCCAATCGTTTCCACCCTGGTTCCAGTCGTTTCCGCCATCGTTACCGCTATCAGCTGCATTAGTTGTAACTGTTACGCTCTTAACGTTAGCAGAACCGTTTGATCTATATCCCTCGATGTTTAGAGATACTTCGTAAAGAGTACCTGACATATCGAGACCAGCCTGTGACCATGCGTCAAAGTGCTTTGATACGTCTATTGTACCCTTCATATAGTTAGTCTGATTATTAGCTGAACCGCTTGTAGTTCTGATACTCCAGTACTGTGGGAATGTTGATGTACCGTCGAGAGAAGGTTGATTATAACGCATTGTCTTGGCAATCTCATAAGTATTTCCGTTAAGAGTTACGTTACCCTTTCTCTCACCATCGTTTCCGGGTGGTCTCCAATCACCCCAACCTTCAACGATGTAATATTCCATGAGAGGGTTTCTTGTCCATCCATATACACACATATAAGAGTTTCCGCGAGGTGTGTACTCAACGTCGTATGTCAGGACAATGTTTCCAAAAGCCTTGTAGTTCTTCTTCTGGCTGTCGAAATTCTTACCCATACGTGCAAGGAAATTCTCAATATTACTCCATGAGCAAGTAAAAGAACCTGCACCAGGATTCATAGAAGCCTGTCCCTGTCCGTTCTGGTTCCACATTTCGTAGTCATATCCACCGATATTGCCTCTTGTCTGCTGATCAGCAGCTGAAGCTACTACAGGTATGCTTGCTGCGATCATCATTGCTGATACAGTACCGCTGATGACCTTTCTGATTTTTTTTGATTTCACTTCGATCACTCCTTCTGAGTTGTTTTAGATTAAGTGATCCCTCAGAAAAATGAACGAGCTCGTATGTCTATCTGTACATAATTATATTATTTTAACGATAGGTATACAAGTCAAATATTGCGCTCGGCTTGCAAACCAGTCATAAATTGCGTTTCTTAATGAACTTTTCATAAAATTGCTTGCACTATTTTACATAAATTCATATAAAAACTCGTTTTATCGCCAAAGCAGAGCAATGAAAGAATCTACCCAGATGCACTTTCTCGTAATATATATATTAAACAAGATGATATTAATTTTTTATATACCAGTATTTCACTTGCATAATATACTACGAATTAAAAAAATGACTGCATCGCATTTTTATACGATACAGTCATTTTACCGTTAAGTTATCTAATTAACTAAGAATTTTTTTATTTTATTTCTCCTGGAAGAGACTTTATAATATTAAGCTTATAAAGCTGAATGGCAAGTGCGTCATTTGTTGTAACTCCGTCACCAGTGTTGCAACAATCTGCGTTTGCAAGTCCCTTATCTGTAATGTGGTTCTCATCAGAACCATTTACTCCATATTTATCAGGATTTGCAAGTGACTGCATGATAATAACTGCATCAGCAAGGTCTATAATACCGTCACAGTTTGCGTCACCGTAAACTATTTTTTCACCGCCGTTTGTGGTTGTAAGAGTTGTTGTGGTTGTTGTACTTGTAGTTGTCGAAGTCGTTGTTGTTACTGATGTTGTCGTTACAGCAGGAGCTTCGCCTTGTTCGTACTCATATACTACCTGAATGCTGGAATACTTAACTTCTATTTTGTCATCTGCAGAAGCTTCGCCCTTTTCGGATGCATCCCACCACTTTTGAAGTTCTATCTTGCCGTCTGCGATTGTAGCATCAAGCTCCTCGGAGACCTTATCAGCCCCCTCACCTGTGGTTTTGGTTAGTTTGCCGTCAAACTTTACTGTTGCAGATACATTGTTTCCGAGACTAAGAGAGTAGTCCTTATATGTCCAAAATCCCTCGCCATCCTTCGATACTGCGTTCATACATACTGCACAGCCAGCTGTTCCCCAGCTTGAACCTGCACTTGATGTTACAGAGCCTTTAATAACTATTTTTGAAAGATGCTTTGCGTCCTCAATAGGAACTACAACGAATCCCTTATCGTTTGTTAAAGACTCGATATCAGTAAATTCCTTTGTGACTGTATCCTTCTTCGTCTCGTAATATGTCTTTAGGCCGTCGAATGCGTCTGCCTTTTCTGAAACTACAACCATAGCAGCTGAGAACGCAGGAAGCTCAACATTAACTTTGTTGTCCTTTATATCCTTTACAATATCAATGAGCTTTATCTGCTCGTCACTGCCAAAAATAGCATATACAGCTGCAGATTTGTACTCCTTTGTAGCATTTTTCAGGTTGATAACTGCATTTTCACTGCTTGTTTGATTCTTGTTAGTAACCATTACTGTAACATTTGAATCGTCATCGGCATTGACAGCTGCATAAGTACTGGACTTTGAAACGTCCTCTGTAGTCGCAGGAACAAGAGTATCGCCAAAACAACCGCCCTTGCCGTCATAATTGGTATAAAGATTTATTCCTGCCATTATGAAAGGCTCGCCACCCCAGAGAGAAGCAAAATAAACGCCCTGGTCAGCATAACATCCAAGTGCCTCTGCTTGCGCGATAGTTCCAGAAGCATTATCTCCACCGCCAAAATTATACTCAGAGATAGCAAGCTTTGTACCAGGATAGTATGTATCTATGGATTTCTTTACAGTCGGAAGTATCGGAACATTCTCCATGCACCACTGTCCTATCCAGCTATTCTCAACAAAACCATCCTCGTAGAGAGTACGGACAGACTGTAACCTATCGTCAATACCATTTCTTGCAGACTCTGAGTAATAATGGATATCGAGAACATCAAGAAGTCTTGTGCCGTTTTCCTCGGAAGCTTTCTTCATTTGATCAAGATAGCAGTCAAGGTACCAGTGATAATTGTTTTCTTTCTTTACATTTTCCCACTCGTCATGGGAATCGTCATCATCAAGGTGGTCAAATGCTGTATATCCGTAAAGTGCTGGTCCGAATATCTCAGCATTTGGGTCTAACTTCTTAACAGCCTTTGCCATTTCTATTGACTTGGTGCTAAGCTCCTCGATAGTTACAGGTTCGGGATGCATTCTGCTGTGGGTATCGTTCCAGAGAACTGGTTCGTTATCAAGACTATAGCCCTGAATACCAGTTTCAGACTTTGAATCACCCAGTTTTTTGATGATGTAATTAACATACTCATCCATATAGACTATTCCGTCCGTTAAATCCGGAGTATCAGAGAAGGGAGCATCCTTTGTGAGAACCACCTTATTCCAGCGTTTTGATGGAGCTATTTCCTCTTCTGATACGGGACCATCCTTATCTGCAGAAACATAGCCTGCAAGCTGAAGGGTTGTCAGCTTGTAGCCAACATTGTACTTGGCTGCATCCCTTGAGAGAACTTGTACGCAATCGGCAGGATCATCGGATTCGGAAAGATTAGTATCCGAGCTGTGCTTCCAGTCGGAGCCTGCATTTGAAGCATTGGTTTCCCAGTTATATGCAGTCATACGATTTCCTCCCTGACGAACAGCTGTTGCTTTGACATCCTTGAGAGGTGATGTGTACTGATTCACACCATAAATGAGAGGTGATATCTCCTTGCGCTCGCCTTTTAGGTCGACAGTAATGTTCATGTCGTAGCCGGCTGCAAGAGCAAAGTTCTTGTTTACACCGCTAAATGGCGATGCAACTGCGCAGCCCGAAACAACACAGGCTGCAATGAATGCTGCTGATTTCTTCATGTCTTTCTCCTCCATTTTATTCCGCCGTAATGCCTCGACGGATATTATAAACAGCTTTAAGCTGCTTTATTCTAAAGTTCTCCTTCTCCCCACCACGGAACCTGCGGAACAATCTCGTCCTGCTCGCCATTTTCGCGCCTGAACGCGCCTTGCGTCCACTCTTCAACATTTGGATCCATATACTTTATATAATTAGTAATGGTCTTAGCGAGAACAAGTAAAATGGTAAGTGGAATCTGATGCGTATAACCATATAGTATAATCGGCTGGTCAGATATATCTGCCGAAACACGCCAGACAAGCCCGAATCTATCGAGCCTATCGATGATATGCTGAACTTTCTCAGGAGCTATCCCCAACTTGTCTGATATCATCTCTGTTGAAAACATCTTGTTTCTCACACTTGCACCGAGATAGCTTATGATGCTGATAGTATCGGCATCAGCAAGAGTGTTGAAAAGCCGAATCATATTCGTGATATCGCCGAAGTAGGAATTCACACCGTTCTCAGGGATCTCTAGGAAGCAAAAGTACCGGAGATCCCTGCTCAACCGTGAAAGTGCCAGTTCACGATCTGTTTTAAGTCCTGCGTAAGTTTCATGCTCATAGCTGTCGCGGAGCTTTGCAACGGTGTCGTTGTTGGGATTGCAGGCACAGAGAGCGGTATACATAATCTTCATGAACTTTTCGGAGCGTTTTTCGGGAAGTGTCGCTCTCATTTCATCATCAACGAGCTGTTCTATATCTCTTTCACTACTCATTACCTTTACGCCAAAAAGCGAATCAAGAGAGGTATTCAGTTCCTTAGCGAGCTGTGGAAGTAATTCACCGTCGGGGTAACTGGAATTCTCCCACTTGGAAACTGCCTGCGAAGAAACGTTCATACGAACCGCAAGCTGTTCCTGTGTAAGCCCGAGAGCTTTTCTGCGCTTTACAAGGTTGATTCTGAAAATACTGTTTTTATCCATGACACACCACCCTTTCTCTGTGCTTTCTACATTTACATTCTACCACAACGCTTAGTTGAGTTCAAGCGAATAATAATAGATTTTTTGCAACTAATAGTTGTATTTGTAATAACAATCATTAATAGCTTGAATTCCAATGACCATATCTGTCATGTTCTCTACAAAACAATTATAAAACCTATGAGTTCTAACAACTCTCTTGAATTTAAAAAATAAAAGTGTTAAAATCATTATATATATAATAAAGGTACAAACGAAAAATACATTTAAGGATTATTTAATAATTCCCATGCTAAGATAAAAACACAGAAAGCGAGGGGGTAATATGTACCTAAGGATACTTAAAAAAGACCTTAAACGAAAAAAAACCATGAACGTCATTCTGCTGCTGTTTGTAATACTGGCAACCATGTTCGCGGCGAGCAGTGTAAACAATATCATAACCGTTCTGAACGGTCTTGATTATTACTTCGAGAAAGCTGATATGAGTGACCATTTCGTTTTAACACTAAATAACAACAGAGATGCAATTGAGGATTTTCTTAATAATCAGGCAAACGTCAAAGACTATCGCGTAGAGGAGCAACTTTTCTTTAATGACACAGCTCTTTCCCATGACGGAAAAAAGCTGACAGAACTCAAGAACTCTGCTTTACTTCTTTCAATTGATAACGGGAAACTGAATTACTTTGATAAAGATAATAAGATATTGAAGGAAGTTCCCGAAGGCTATGCTTATTTCACGGGAAGCCTTCCTTCAAAAGCCAATCTCAAGGTTGGTGATGAATTTCAGACAAAGCTTGGCAATACAGAACTCACTTTCAAATACGCAGGTATCGCAAAGGATGCGTTCTTCGGCTCAGAAATGTTTAATAACCCGCGTCTGATAGTCAACAATAAGGACTATGAAAAATTCATGTCAGATGAAAAGGTAAAAGAAAACAATCGTGGAATTATTTTCTATATAAACGGTTATGATAAAAGCACTCTTGAATCCGACCTTTCGGACATCCCTAGCGTTAACTTTAATAAAGGAATATCCATAGTAAAAACAAGCTACATAATGAATATTATAGTTGCAGGAATGCTTCTTATAGTAAGCGTGTGTCTGATAATCGTTTCATTCGTTGTTCTTAGGTTTACCATAAGTTTTACTATAAATGAAGAGTTCCGTGAGATAGGTGTTATGAAAGCTCTAGGGCTACGCAACAGTTCCGTTCGCGGACTGTATCTTGTGAAATATCTTGGTATTGCTGTTATCGGGGCATTTACAGGGCTCATGCTGAGCATCCCATTTGGGAACACGCTCATGAAGTCTGTAACCAACAATATGGTACTTGGAAACGATAACGCTCTGCTAATAAATATTGCCTGCAGCATTATAGTAATCCTCATAATCATGCTTTTCTGCTGGAGATGTACTCGTAAAATAAAGAAACTCTCTCCTATCGACGCAGTAAGAAGCGGACAGACAGGAGAAAGGTTCAAGAATAGAGGTCTGATCTGCCTCGGCAAAAGCAAGCTGGGCGTAACTAAATTTCTTGCGCTAAATGATGTTTTCAGTAGTCCAAAGCAGTTTTGCGTGATGACAGTTATATTCACGGTATGTCTGCTACTGATAATGACACTTGCCAATACAGCCAATACTCTTTCCAGCAGTAAGCTCCTGCCATTATTCGGTGCTCAGGAAAGCGATGCATATATTACAGATGTTGATATGATAGCAAAGATAATGACAGGTGAAATGACCTATAATGAAATTAATGAAGATATCGAAAAAAAGCTTTCAGACAACGGTATGCCCTGCAAGATTACTTCAGAGGCTCTGATATTTCCATCTATCGAGGCAAATGGTAAAAAGACCTCACCTGCATTCACGTATAACAAGAACACAAAGTCATCCGATTATATGTATTCTGAGGGCTATGCTCCGAAATACGCAAACGAAATTGCACTCACTACTCCTTTAGCAGAAAAGTTGGGCGTAGGCATAGGTGATAATGTAAAGATAACTATTGACGGAAAAAGCGACGATTATATTGTTTCAGCACTTTCACAGAGCATGATACAGTTCGGAGAATCAGGGAAATTCCATGAAAGCGCTAATATCCCTGATGAAATAATCAAACAGGTATTGGGTTTTCAGATAGATTTTGACGATTCTCCAGACAAAACGGAGTCGGAAAGACGAATAGAAAAAATGAAAGATATTCTGAACACAGAATATGTCACTGACTCAGACGGCTTCGTTATGGCGTGCATAGGAGAAGGCGTAAAAGATACCATAAACGGTGTAAAGCTCATGGTAATACTAATAACAGCAGTAATAGTCATCATGATTTCCGTGCTTATGGAACGTTCCTTCATTTCAAAGGAAAAACCAGAAATAGCACTTATGAAAGCAATTGGATTCAAGACGAGATCTGTCATTGCCCAACATATCATGCGTTTTGCTATTGTTGCAGCATTCGCTTCCGTGATATCCATAGTGCTCTGCTCACCTTTCACAAAGCTCTGCATAAACCCGATTTTTAGTATAATGGGTGCTATTAACGGAGTAGAATACAACATAAAGCCAATTGAAGTATATTTTATTTACCCTATAATTGTAGTTACAGCCACACTGATTGGTGCGTTCTTTACTGCGATATACATGAAAACAATAAAGGCTTCGGACACGTCCGATATCGAATAAAGGAGAAGAGATATGAATACTGCTGTTCTTGAGGTCAAAGACCTATGTAAGACATATATAATCAATAAAAGGCAGAACAATGTTCTGAGAAACATCAGCTTCCGCATAGACAAGGGTGAAATGGTAGCTGTTATGGGGCCATCTGGCTCTGGAAAATCCACTCTCCTGTACACGGTTTCGGGAATGGATAAAATGACTGCAGGAAGCGTCATCTTCTGCGGCAGGAACCTCACAGACATGAGCGAAAATGACCTTGCAGGAATGCGCCTAGATGACATGGGATTCATTTTTCAGCAGATGTATATGATGAAAAATCTTTCTATCATCGATAATATTATTCTTCCTGCGGTAAAGTCCAGAAAGAACAAAGACAGCCACAGAGAAATCGCCAAACGAGGCAGAGAACTCATGCATAAGCTTGGTATCAGCGAGATAAGCGAAAACGACATAAACGAAGTTTCTGGCGGTCAGCTCCAAAGAGCCTGCATATGCCGCAGCATGATAAACGATCCCTATATGATATTTGCCGACGAGCCCACAGGAGCTCTAAACAGAACAGCTTCCGATGAAGTAATGGAAGAACTCACAAAGCTAAATGAAAACGGTACGACTGTAATGCTTGTCACACACGATGCAAAAGTAGCTGCAAGGTGCTCGAGGATACTTTTTTTAGTTGACGGAAACATAAAGGGCGAGTATAATGTTAACAGGAAGCTTTCGCTCCATGAGCGTGAAAGGTCACTTAACAACTGGCTTCTAGAAATGGGTTGGTAAAATGGTTGATATACTTATCGTTGAGGATAATGAAGAGCTTTGCAGTTTGCTGTGCGATTTTCTTAGATGTGAGGATTACACTGTAAGTACTGCTGCTTCAGCTGAAAAAGCCTTGTCCCTGTTTGAAAAATACGGGGCAAGGCTTGTCCTGCTTGATATAATGCTTCCCGGAATGGATGGCTTTGCAGTTTGCAGGAAGATAAGAGAAAAGGACAACACTCCCATTATCATGCTTACCGCAAGGACAGATAAGGAAGACAAGCTAAACGGCATTCTCCTAGGAGCTGATGACTACATCGAAAAACCTTATGATATTGATATACTCATCGCCAAAATAAAGGGCATCTTCAGGCGCAGACTTGCCATTGACAAGCTTACTGAAGGCGATTTAGTCCTTGATCTTGCAAATGGCACTGTAGAAAAAAATGGAATTCCCATAAGCATGACTACAAAAGAATTCGAGCTTCTCCACCTGCTTATCGCAAATAAAGGTCAAACTCTAGGAAAGAACTTTATTTTCAATAGAATATGGGGAACTGATAGTGAATCCGAACCCCAAACACTAACCGTACATATAAAATGGCTGAGGGAAAAAGTCGAGGATGATTCTAAAAACCCACGAAGAATAATCACCGTATGGGGCAAGGGCTACCGCTGGGAGGAATGATATGAAAAGCTTTGACAGAATAGCGGCCGTTTTTGCGACTCTTATGGCTGTTTTTTTCATAACCATTAATATAGCATTGATTAAACAGAACAAATCGAACATATCCTTGTATAAAGTTGAGGTCAACCGCATCAAACAGGAACTCCTAATGGGCAGACAGGTCAACGCAGGTAATTACCCTAATATAATCGGAATTTATGAGTATAACGGAGAAAGCGATTTTTATAGCTCTGAGAATGAGTATACCATAAGTGAGATTAATAATAAACTTTATCGTATAGAATATATTGACAAACCGCCAAAAAACAACGCCTTTCTCATAGCAATCGACATAGTTCTTGCAACTTTTACGCTTATAATATTTGTAGCATTTATCTATATCAGACAAATGCTAATAAAGCCATTCAATGAGCTTAACAGCCTGCCCGAACAGCTTTCAAAAAGGAATCTTGTGCTACCACTAAAAGAGCACAAAAGCAGATATTTCGGCAAGTTCATATGGGGACTGGATATGCTCCGACAGGAACTTGAAAATTCACGTCAGAAAGAAATTGAATATGCAAAAAATGAGAAAACCTTCCTACTTTCACTATCACACGACATAAAAACTCCACTTGCCGCAATTAAGCTCTATTCAAAAGCACTTTCAAAAGCAATATATTCCTCTCCCGAAAAGCAGCTCATTGCTGCTGAAAGCATAAACGAAAAAGCAGATGAAATAGAAAAGATAGTCTGCGAACTTTCAAGCAATCTCAGCGGTGATATTATGGATTTTGAAGTTCACTGCACCGAGTTTTATCTGTCAGACGTAATCAACAAAATAGAAAAGTATTACAGCGACAAACTCTCAGTTACGGGAACTTCATTTAGTATCGGAGAATACAGCAACTGCATACTCCGAGGCGACGCCGACAGGCTCGAGGAGGTATTACAGAATATCATAGAAAATGCCATAAAATATGGTGACGGTAACAGAATTGGACTAAGCTTTTCCGATGAAGAAGACTGCCGCCTTATAACCGTCATCAATACGGGGTGCACACTCTCTGACAAAGAAATCCCATATATTTTTGACAGCTTCTGGCGCGGCTCAAATGTGGGCTCTCAGCACGGCAGCGGTCTTGGACTATACATATGCCGAAGACTCATGGAACTCATGGGCGGGAGTATATACGCAGAGACTGCGGATAATTTAATGAAAATAACCGCTGTGTGTCAAAAACAGAACTGATTTTTACAGCTAAATACCATAATAAAAGGCAATAACCTCTCCATTCATTCCCAGAGAGGTTATTGCCTTTTATTGATTATTATTGTCTTTTCTTCCTGCCAGGCTTTGACATTTTCTGCTCATACATTCTTGCATCACTAATCTTAAGGAAATCCTCGATACTTCCATCCTTGTCAGTCTCGCAGAGATAAGAACCATAGCTCATTTCAATCCTGTATGGCTTGTCATGGTTTTCATTGTATTCCTCGCATAAACGCTCAAGCTCACAATTGAAAGCCTCCAGCTTTTCCTGCGAATAGTCCGAAGCATAAATATAAAACTCATCTCCGCCTGCACGACCTACTATTTCGCCTGATCTGCAGCATTCCGTGATGATATGCGCAGTTGTTTTTATGGCGAAGTCGCCCTCATTGTGACCGTAAATATCATTGATATGCTTTAGTCCATCCATATCTATTACCATTGTGCATATCATACTTCTACCGTTAAGACTTTTTATGGCTTTCTGTGAGAACTCATTGAAACCTCTACGATTGAATATACCAGTCAACTCGTCATGAATGCTTAGCACCATTTGCTTTTCATACAATTCTTTCTGCTGATTATAGAGTTTATTGATATTGTCGTTCTTCCAAAGGCGCTCAATGGTCACGGAAAGATTAAGAATAAAAATATTATAGAAATCGCTGAAAATATCGTCCTCTTTCATCTCTATAAGCGCATATCCGAACATCTTTTCAGCGCAGTAGGAGCTCATTATGTAATAAAAATGCGGAATTTCCGAATCAACTGTATTCGGAATAAGACATGAAATATTCGCTGAATCATTCAGCTTTTCATAAGTGTTTTTATCGTCTATCCATATAACAGGCATGAAATTATTGGTAGGATTATCAAATTCGCTTGAACATGATAGTCTGCCATTCTGATCTGTCTGCAAAAAAAGGAAAAAAGCTGAATAATCGCCAAAATTTGTTCCACACTTTCTGAATGTATCCTCAAGCTTATCAAGCTGTTCCACTTTATTCAGTTTAAGCATTGCAGCTTCCGCATCATTAAGGCAATATCCGAAAAGTCTTACATCATTGTATACATCATCTAGATTCTTCGCCTCTATCTCAAAATCAACGACCTTGCAGCCACATGACTGATCAAATATCGTCCTAGGAGAAACAAATAGCTCTGTATTTGGTAGTTCTCCGTTTTGCAGGCTCATAAGGAGTGACATCGCTTTCTCGGCAATATCCTCACGTTCACGGGTAACACTGGTAAGATGAGGTATAAATTGCTTTCCTTCCGTCGTGCCATCAAATCCCGATACAGCTATATCGTTCGGGACTCTGATACCTCTCAGCTTCAACGCTGAAATTAGAGCTATAGCCATGTAGTCATTTGCACATACTATGGACTGAGGTATTTGGGGACGTGAAAGGAAGAAATCCGCTGCTTCTTCACCCTTATGGAACCAGAAATCGCCCTCAAAAACACCTGCACCATCCTCGGGAAGCCCTTTCTCACGCATAACAGATCTAAACACTTTAAGTCTCAGTTGCGCGTCAGGATGAGTAAGATATCCCGACATAAAGCCTATTCTTGTGTGATGATGAAAATCTGTGAAATGCTCAATCAGTCTCCGCATACCCGAAGCGTCTTCAAAATCTATATTGTAAAAGCCCTCAACGTGACCACTTATGGATATTACAGGACATTTGGCTTCTCGAAGCTTGTTTATGACCTTTTCAGCCATGATATTTTCGTTATAGCCCTCTCCGTCGAAAATAATGCCGTCAAATTCATCAAGATCAATATAATCTATGATATCAAGTTCACATTCACCAAATTCTGTATTGTTTTCTCCTATCCTGCCCAGAGAATTGAAATAAACAATGTTCATATTCCTTTTCTTTGCAGCTCTGTTGAAGCATAGACATAGTCCCTCTCTATATCGGCTCGTTAATGAACAGCCAAAAAACGCAATCGTCTTAAGAGAATTTATCATAATTCTATGCACCTCCCATTTTCCTGATCATTTATAGTCATAGATAATAGGTCTTTCAATTTCTACATCATTTATAATTATCCTTCTTCTGCCATTTATGATATGAACATTTTCATCGGGAGCTAAAATGTCCTTTCCGATTGCAGAATAGACCACTGCCTGAGTATCAGAATTTAACAGTTCAACCTCTGTATCTGGATTACTTCCACCGAAAATGAGTGCCTGTTTTCCTGTGCTTTTCATCTTTAATGCTGAATCCGAAATATTCAGCTTTGAAGAACCGTTAAGAGCACCTAACAAAGTGGATTCATCTGCTGTAACATTTATCTCTGCGCCTATCCTGTTGGTGGTTATACTCACTTTCTCGCCTTTTATGGAACCGATAACGGACATACTCTTTCCGAATCCATAGAAGAACATAGAAGTCTGCTTCATTTTCACAGAAACATCGTTTTTCAAAGAGCCTATCAGTACTCCCGATGTGACCACGAAATCCGCCTCAATATTTCCGTAACTTATGGACACATCAACCTTGCCAGTCAAAGAGCCTATTCCAACACACTCATCATTATTGGACTTTATATGGTATTCTCCGCGGTTTATACAAATGATTCCACCCAGTCCGGAGCCTATAGCTATTCCTTTCTGCCCGTGACAGTTAATGTTTACAGAACCATCCTGATCAAATATGAGTTCACCGTGACACGAATAATGATCATTTCCAATACCATAGAATTCAGCTGCGTTCAGTTCTATTTCAAGATCTCCCTTTCCCTCCAGAGTCAGTCTTGATGTCTCTGGCACCTTTATTCCAGAACCAAACATAGTATTTGTTCCGAGAAGTACCACAGCAGTATCTGTATTTTCTCCCAGCTCTATACATGGACGCTTCTTAATATTTGTAAAGTAAACGTCCTCAAGAGTTATACGGCCACTGTAGCCAGACTCAACACGAAGGTGGATATTAGTTTTCATATGTGGTATGCCGATAACGGATATATCTTTATACAGCATTTCGTCTGTACCAACAACTATTTCGCTATATCCATCCCTGACAAGCTGAGAGAGAATCACTCGATTTGTCTTGCCAGCGTAGAACACCTTTTTCATCTCGCCGTCGATTCGTTCCTGATAGTACTGCTTTATCTCACTTCGGCGTTTGTCGCCTATCTGATGAATTATCTCAGGCGACGGAACAGCCATGTAGAACCCCTGGATAAGATCCACTCCGAGGTTTATTGCAATATGCATTTCTTCTGCGGTCTCAACTCCCTCCGCAAGAGCCTTTATGTTATTATCGTGACAGAAATCAATTATCTCACGGACAAAATGCTGCTTTCTCGGTTGATTGTTTATATCACTTATAAGGGAATGGTCTATTTTCACGTAATTAGGCATATATCTCAGCAGATTGCTGACATTGGAATAACCTGTGCCGTAATCATCAACTGCTATGTCGATATTCAACTTTTCATAGAACTGCTTTAGCTTCATCAGGTCATCGTCGTTAAGCTCAGCTTCTTCTGTAAGTTCAATAACTATCCTATCCGCTATCTTTTCAAGAATAGCACTTATATCGGAAAGTTCTCCTTCGCTCACCATTACTCCGGGAATACTGTTTATGAATACTTTTGCATCGCCGAAAGCCTCTTTTTGTTCGCTGACTATCTGCAGAACATTCAGGAACGTTGATCGCTCCACATCAAAAAGTCTTTCCTGCATTGTCGCATATTTTATAATGGAAAGCGGAGATACTTTCGTTTCTGTCTTTGCACGCATAAGAGCTTCATATGCATAAACATCACCATTTTTAGTGTCAATTATCGGCTGAAAATGATAATCGAAAAGATTTTCGTCTAGAATTTTCGCGACGAGGCTGTAATCCTCCTTTTCTTTTTCGTCAAGGCTGTCATAAGCATAGGAATATATGGTAAACTTGCTGTTTCTTATACGTTCAAGACGCTTCTGAGCTGTTTTAAGGCATATATTCCGTTTAAGAACCTCAAAGCCCCTGTTTACAGAGTCAATCCAGCGCCTGTAGACCTCGTCATATGAATTAATCTCATTCTGGTACCTTACCGCAGCATATCCGAAGCAGTCCTCGCTGAAAAATACAGGAGTGAATATATATGCGGCAGGCATATCTCGTTCAATATCGAGATCAGGAAGCATATCCGACGATAGGAACATGTTTTCAAGTCCTATCAAGTTATTTTTATGGTCGCTGTAATATTTTATCGCATGTATCATGCTTTCGTTGTATCCGTCACTTTTCACAGAAACATTATTTCCGATATTTTTCCATTTACTGTCGAGACACAGGTGAAATTCTCTTATATCTCCCAACTGATAAATATAGGAATATACCGAATTAAGATACTCTGTCAGCGAGGCTTGTGAAATCAGTTCCGACTCCATTGTATTGAAAACGGAATTAATCCCCTCCTCAGAAATCTCTGTTTCCCATTTTCTACGCTTAATCTGATACGTTGGCATATTTTCGTTATGACAGCCGCAACTTTCTCCCAGAACCACCTCAGGACGCAATGCAAAATCGTCTGGTACCTCACCTTTAATTCGTTTCATAAGGAAATCATAAGCATATTCTCCGAAATCCTTAGCTGGAACAAGTGCAGACGTCACTGTACAAGGACTCGTCTGTCCTTCATATGTGGAATCGTAACCAACAACGGCAATCTCCTCAGGTATACGTATTCCACGAGCAGTTAGTGCCTTACACAAACCTATAGCCATCTGGTCATTCGCACAGGCAATTGCGTCGGGAAGAGGTCCGCCTTGAGAAAGAAGTTGCTCCGCATATACCTCACCGCTCTGATACCAGTAATCTCCATAGATTATGCGTTTTTCCGATACAGGAAGTCCTGCATTCTTCATTGCATCAAGGTAAGCCTGCAAGCGCTCCTTTGAATGCTTATGGTTCTTTTTACCTGAAACGAAAGCTATATCTCGACAGCCGTGAACCTCTATTAAATGTGTGATAATATCAAACACAGCTGAATAACCGTCTATATAAATGCTTGGGAACAGGTCACTTTCCTTTTCTACGACAACAATCGGCTTGTTAAAAGTCTCTTTTAATCTTTTTTCAAGCTCTGAGCCTGCGTTTTCAGTCTGAATACTATCCTTAAGTATAATAGCACCATCGAACTTGTCAGGATTCATCAACGAGAATATGTTTGACTCACCCTTTTCGTTTTCTGGGGAATTCTGATATTTACGATACATCGAAAAAACACATATATCATTATTGTCAGCAAGAGCTTTTTTATTGAAGCCGCTGATAAAACGGCTCTGGTATGCTTCATCCGCCTGTCCAACAAACAACGCAAGTCTGCTTCTAGATTTTAACATAAAAGCATTCCTTTCCTCAGCAACATACATTGTGAAACTGTATTAACATCTATTTGATTTGCTGAAATATTGATTTCACCTGTCATAAACAAATTGATTTACATCAACCATATTCCGCCCATATTCAATCATATTATATCTTATATATTTTGATAAAGCAATAGACAAAATGTAAAATATACTGTTTTTTTAAAAAACAATCAGCAAAAAAAGCCCGCACACAATTGCGGACTTTCAACACATAACACATATATAATTATTTGCAGCTTATTCATTAATAGTTATGACCTCATTGTTCTCAAGCCAGTTAAGTAACTCGAATCTTGCTTCGTCTATACATTCAGGCTTCGCCATGTAGTACAGATAATGCTCAATAAGACTGAAAACATCCTTTGTCCTACCCTCAATCTTAAACTGCTCAAAGCCCATAGGGATATACGTTTTCCATATCTCGTCTGGACTGATATGGTTCTTTAGCTTCTTAACCTCAAAAAGTGACCTTCCTATACACGGACATTCATTAAAACGCATGATACCTGGATTTTCGCGTTCAATTCGTTCCATATTCAGCGGAGCATCGCGATACTTTCTAACATGATTTGCATAGATTATCTGTTGCTGACCAATAGCCCTATAATGCTCAGAACGATTCGGGCAACCTGGATTACAACACGCATTAACAAGCAGCTCGCACTTTTTCTTATCTGGTATCTTTTCTAATGTTACCATATCATGGTTGAGATCGTAGTCGATAACAACGATATGATAATCTTTTTCGACCTCACTATAAAGCTGCTCGGCATCTGTAATACGCTTGCAGGTAGAGCTCGTAATCTTGTAATTCGGGTAATACTTTCGGATATATTCCTCAAGCAAAGGTGAAAATACTATAACCTCATTCAGCCCATTATCCGCAAGATGCATGACCATATTACAGAATTCATCACTTAAATGCTTTTTTTCGAGCATTGGATTTGTAAATGTAAATCGAAGCGGTATTCCACGCTCGTTGAATGCATTAATTACACCTTTCACATAGTTTTTGTCACAATAACCACTCTGAGTACGTCCACCATTCCATAACGATGGTGGAAACACACCATAAAACGAAGCTATTTCGACACCCTCACGAAAAAATTCGGGCCTTTGGGCAAGCAATTCACAAAAAACAAGGTTAAATTTAAAGTGTCCTGCAAAATCCGGGAGATGAAAACGAGCTTTCATTCATATTTCCGTCCTTTCTAATGGTTCCACGACCTGTTTACAGCAGTATCGAGAAAATATACATAAATAGTATATCATACCCCTGCCTTTTAAGATGTTAACAAACTGTAAACAAAGACGTTGTCGTTTTTCAGCCACAATAGTTTCATTAAATTAGCAAGTTTTATTTAAAAAAGCACAAAATAAAAAACGTGCATAAATACATTTCTGCTGTGTAACACTTGTCAAAACATTTCCGATTGTTGTTTATGGAAGGTCGACCTTATTAAATAAATCGCAGGGAGGAATAATAATGACAAGCATAGAACTGACAGCTATGATGAAAAAATCACCTAGCACCTGTCATAAAGCACTTGTCACAGAATACGGCAGATATGTTTATGCAATAGTTTACAATAAGCTTAGAGGCTGCGGCACCATTGAGGACATTGAAGAATGCGTCAGTGATGTTTTTGCCGATATTTTCATGAAATGTGAGTTTGATTTATCGTATGATAACGATATAAAATACCTGATTGCTACTATCGCAAAAAGAAAAGCAATCGATAGCTTCCGTATCCTGATGGCTAAGGCAAACTATATTATAGATACAGACGATGACGATATGAGAGAACTTGTCTCGGATTTTAATGTTGACGAACGTGTTGACCGTTCTGAACTTCGCCGCGTGCTCCTTGAAAAGATAGACGAACTCGGCGAGCCCGATTCAACTATACTTATTCAGAAATTTTATTATAATCGTAATTCCATGGAAATAGCCCAGAGCGTTTCAATGACGTCTGTTGCTGTCAGACAGAGATGTGCTAGGGCTATTGAAAAGCTTCGCACAAAACTTATGAAAATCGGTATGACTGCGTAAAGGGGAAGCAGCTATGAAGAATAAGAATATCTTCGATATACTTGAAAATGCGGAGTATGATTCAATGGAAAGATTAATAGATAAATGCCCCTTAATATCGGATGAACAGCTCGACAAAATATATGTCATGAGTGAAAAGAAATTCAAAAAGGAAAAAAAGAAATTAGAAAGAACAAAGAAAGATAACATTATAAAAATGTCAGAAAACGAAGTTGTTTATGGCGTAGAGTGTAGCATAAGACCTGTTTGGCTAACAACGCTCAGCACAGCTGCTTCAATAGTACTCATTGCAGGCATTGCGATTGGAAGCAGCTTAATGATAAGAAGGAACAATCATTACAACATCCCTGACACTCCTCTTCCACCTGCAATTACAGCATCAACAATAAAATCTACAGAAACGACAAATATCTCCACCGACAGGAACGGTTCGAGCATTTTGACCACATTTACAACTGCTTCCGGAATAAAATCTTCAACAGATATATCTGTAACGGAGACTGTTAAAGAAATCGTTACAACGGACACTCCGGACAGTGAGTTCATCAAGCCGTTTGTAGGAAAGTGGACTTATCAGATATCAGATACCAACGATTTGAATAATGAAAAAACTATCGTGAATATTGGAATCGTGGATATCCGTGGCGACGCAACCTACACATATACCGACAGAAGCGGAAATGTCTCAACAGGAACGATCCAAAAAGCTTCTGAAGAAATCGGCGGCGCAGAATTATTCAAACTTGTATTCTCTGGAGATTCATTTGTATCATCAGAATCATACGTCTTCCACAGTGCTTATTATACTGATATAAAACCTGATGAGCTTCATTTTGGGAACGGCTATGCAGCACGTATTGTGCGCGGTGAGCTTAACATATATTATCAGAATAACATAGCAGACTGGAAAACATCATATAAAAACTATCTGAAAGCAATAAGAGAAAGTTCAGATTACACCTCTCAGTTAATGTGGGATCTTTGTGATCTTGATAACGACGGTACTCCAGAACTTCTGATATCTAACGGCGAATATCATGCAGCACGTGTAAACTATTATCATTATTATGAACCGGATGGTACCATAATGTTTGGCTGTGATTCTGATGGTATGATAGTGGATTTCGGTGATTATGGTGAAATAATGTCATGTAAGGAAGAAGGCCTTATAGGTTGGTCAAACACCCACATGGGTTATAATTACACTATCATGTACAAATTTACAGATCGTGGTCTTGTAAAGCTACAGTCAACAATCAACAACTTAGGAAATGTATCATATGAAGAAGCTGAATACAAAGTAAATGACGAAAGTGTCAGCAAAGATGAGTATGACAAGTTTTTTGAACTTTTCAACTCAAAAAACTGGATTTATACAGGCAGAAGATATAGCTTTGATGATCTTTCAGCACTGAACTGACATCAAAATCGACAAAATCACCTTATGAAAAAGCGAAGCAAAAGCTTCGTTTTTTGTATATACGCGTGCTAAAACATTAATTACATATTTACTTGACCTTTAATTTCTAATGCTGTATAATGTATTTAAGAACGGCTCATAGAAGCACAGACTTACGGAATAAGCGAAACAACTATCAAGGAGAATATAACATGAACGAATACAATTCCATATACGAACTTTTGGCTGCAAATGTGGTAAACGGGCATCTGCCTGATGATTTTTCACTTCCGAAGCCTCCAAGCACCGACCCCACTCAGCTCAGATGGGCCGACGGAGCAATGGACGGCGTCAGTATGTACCATATGGGTTTTCCGAAAATAACTGAAAAGCATATGCAGGTAATTTCAGACGCTTTTAATCTTCTCGACGATCCTGCAAAGGTAATGCAAAAAATGGCTGAGCTTTTCACAGACACATCACCAGTAGTATTTATCGACGCCATTCAGAAATATATCATGGAAAATACTGACAAGCTAGAGCTTGAAAAAATAGTAAACCTTACTTTCAGATGCCTGTCAAGCAAAATTGTAGAAATGGTCAAGTTCGGACTGATAATACTGGAAATACTCTCAGAACCCGACGAACAAATCAAGAATGTAGTCAGAATTCTCGGACTCAGTGACGAATTCACCCTGTTTTCCGTATTCAATATGATGACCTGGCCAAACGGTAACAATGAGGTTTTTGACCTTGCACAAAAGGTACACGGCTGGGGCAAAATACACGCAGTTGCACGTCTCGAACCCGAAACTAAGGAAATAAAAGACTGGCTTCTCCATGTAGGTATCGTCAATAATGTCCTTGCTGAGTATTCCGCTCTTGACGTATATGAAAAAGTCGATATTTCATCACTTATGAAAGGTGATATCACCGATGAACAATTCAGCGATATCACAAAAGTGTTGTCTGCTCTGTTTATGGAAGGCCCTTTCGCAGGAATGAGAGCCCTAAAAAAAGAAGAAGCAGAAGAAATGCTTTCTAGCTATCTGCAACATGCCGAAACACACAAGGCCAGTGATATTTCTGCTCTTCTCAGCAATATTTCAGAAAAATATGAAGCTCTTTCAGATAAATGCCGTGAACTATTACAAAATTGATTTTTATGAGGAATAAATAATAAGCTCTCCATAGAACTGTATCAAAGTTCTATGGAGAGCTTATTCATTTAGTAAATGGAAGTAATTCACACCGAAGTAGACACACTAACTGCAAAAAGGCTTTGTACGGCGTCAAATATCTTATGTGCAACATAAGGATTATTCATGGTATAAAGGTGTATACCGTCAACTCCCTCAGTAATGAGGTCAGTTATCTGATCTATAGCGTATGCAATACCTGCATCACGGAGAGCAAGCTCATTATGCTCGTACTTTTCAAGGACACGGACAAACTTTTTCGGAAGTTCCACACCACATAGCTTCACCATACGTTCAATCTGTTTCTTGTTGGTAACTGGCATGATTCCGGCCTCAATAGGCACTCTTACACCTGCGATACGAGCCTTTTCGTAAAAATCGTAAAAATATATGTTATCAAGGAAAAGCTGGGTTATCAAGTGGTCTGCACCACAATCCGCCTTGTATCTGAGCCATTTGAGGTCATCGACAGCACTTTTGCTCTCAGGATGAATCTCCGGATAGCAGGCAGCGATAACGTTGAGGTTATAGTTTTCTTTTATAAAAGATATAAGGTCACTTGCATGACAAAAATCTCCTGTTGAAACTATCCCATCATGCCTGTCTCCGCGAAGTGCAAGCACATTTTCTATGCCATTAGACTGCAACCTGTCAAGTATCTCCACAGCCTGTTCCTTATTCAAATCAATACATGGCAGATGTGCAACGCTTTCAACTCCGTATCTGTGCTTTATATCGGAGGCTATCTGTATGGTCTTGCAACCATTATTTCCACCTCCAGCGCCATAAGTTACGCTTATAAAATCTGGAGAGATATCAGAAAGCTCCTCGAGAGTGTCATATATCACGCTTTCATCAGAATCAGGCTTTGGCGGAAAAACTTCGAGAGAAAATACAGTTTTATTTTCAAATAATTCAGCTGTTTTCATATCTTTCCTCTTTCGCAGCATTCACAAGATTCTTAAGACTCGGAACAGTTTCCTCATTTCCTCTTGTTTTAAGTCCACAGTCAGGGTTTATCCACAACTTTTCATCATTGATACGCTCTCTCATCTTGCTGATAGCAGCCTTTATCTCATCCTTTGAAGGGACTCTCGGTGAGTGGATGTCGTAAACTCCTGGTCCAACCTCAGTTCTGAAGTTATTCTCCTTAAGTACATCTAGTATGGTCATATCAGATCTTGAAGCTTCAAAGGTGATGACGTCTGCATCCATATCATCAATATCCTTGATAATATCAGCAAATTCGCTATAACACATATGTGTATGTATTTGGGTTTCAGGTTTTACGCCACTATGCACGTATCTAAATGCAGGTATTGCCCAGTCAAGGTAATCCTCTCTCCAGTCAGACCTGCGAAGCGGTAGCTTTTCACGCAGAGCGGCTTCGTCCACCTGTATAATACTGATACCATTGGCTTCAAGGTCAAGGACCTCTTCACGTATCGCAAGAGCTATCTGCAAAGCACTTTCCCTAAGGGTAATATCCTCTCTTGGGAACGACCAGTTAAGTATGGTTACAGGTCCTGTGAGCATTCCCTTCATTGGCTTTTCGGTAAGGCTCTGAGCGTAGGTCGACCATTTTACCGTAATAGGCTTTGCGCGTGAAATATCTCCCCAAATAACAGGCGGCTTCACGCAACGTGTGCCATATGACTGTACCCACGCTTTTTCTGTAAAGAGATAGCCATCAAGACATTCACCGAAGTACTCGACCATATCATTACGCTCAAATTCTCCGTGAACCAACACGTCAAGACCTATTTCCTCCTGCAAAGCAACACATTCTGCTATCTTCTTCTCAATAAAGAAATCATAATCGCTGTCAGATATCTCCCCCTTACGGTAAGCGCTGCGCTTAGCCTTTACATCTGCCGTTTGAGGGAAAGAGCCGATAGTCGTAGTCGGAAAAAGTGGAAGTTTGAACTTCTTTTTCTGTATTTTTTCACGCTCAGCAAACTCTGGAAGTCTTATGAAGTCTTTTTCCGTAAGGGTTGCAACCTTTTTCCTTACATTCTCATTGCCACCACTTCTAGGCTCACTGTGGAGAGCAGCATTTCTGCGATATTCCTCTGTCTCTGAGGGACAATTAGAACCTGTTATTTTCTTTAGCTCAGCAAGCTCTGAAAGTTTTTCCTCCGCATATGCGAAATGCTTCTTGAATCGCTCCTCTAGCTTTGTTTCGTTCGCAAGAGTACACGGAACGTGCAGAAGCGAACAAGATGTATTTATAACTATATCATGTGCAAGTTTTTCAAGTTCGGAAAGCTTAATGAGCGTAGAAGCATAATTGTTACACCAGATATTCTTACCGTTCACAACGCCAGCAAACAAAGTTTTTCCATCTGGGAATCCGTTCTCCTTTAAAAGCTCAAGAGACCTTTTACCCTCTGTGAAATCCAAACCTATACCGTCAAAATCAAGTTTGCAGAGTTCCTTGTAACAGTCACGAACATCTCCGAAATATGTCTGTACAAGCACGTTAATGTTCCCCTTATTCGACAGTATTTTCTCATATAAAACTTTAAAAAGCTGAATATCATCGGCATTCATATCCATAACCAGCGACGGCTCATCAAACTGTATCCACTCTGCACCTAGGTCTCTAAACTTTTTCAACAGTTCCGAATATGCAAAGGCAATACTTTCAATAAAATCAACTGCTTTCTTGTTGCCCTTGTACCTTGCAAGCTTCAGAAATGTATAAGCTCCGATGATAACAGGCTTGGTCTTAACGCCGCTACCTAGAGTTTCACTGAAAAGCTCAAATGGCTTTGTTCCTACAAGCTTAATCTCCGTGCTGTCGTCTATCTCCGGAACCATGTAATGATAATTGGTATTATACCACTTCTTCATGGCAAATGCCTTGACGTCACCTTTTTCGCCCTGATAACCTCTTGCTGCTGCAAAATACGTATCAAGCTTCGAAAGTCCAAGGGCAGTGTATCTCTCAGGAACTACATTTAGCAAGAAAGCTGTGTCAAGAACTCCATCATAGAATGAAAAATCGTTGGATGGGATAAAATCGAGCCCACTTTTATCCTGTAAGTTAAGATTATATAAACGAATCTCCTTTGCTATTTTTTCAAGCTCAGCCGCTGTTATCTCACCGCGGAAGTACTTCTCACTTGCAAACTTAAGTTCACGTAAATTTCCTATTCTTGGGTATCCGATAATTGATGTCTTCATTTCCTATTCCTCCGATATGTTTTGGTTCTGTATCAATTATATCATATCGGGCAGAAATGTGTTAATATCAAAAAGAAATGCAGTCCCATAGCTAAAAGCTATATCAGGATGAATAATTAGCGATGTACTCCTTAAGATGATCAAGATATCGCTCCGTGAGCTCGTTCATTGGACGATCAGTAGTGATTATGTAGCCTATTTCCATTTTCTCGTCGCTTTCAAGAGGGATTGAAACGATATTGCTGCCGTTAAGATCAGAGCTTAGTATTCCCGACGATATTGTATATCCGTCAAGTCCAATAAGAAGATTGAAAAGTGTCGCCCTGTCGGAAACCACTATATTTTTCGGACTTTCCGCCGTTATATGAAGTTCCTCTGCAAAGTAAAAGGAATTTTTCACACCCTGATCGTATGTAAGACGTGGAAAAGCCTTCAAGTCGTCGAGAGTTACTGAACTCCTGCCCACAAGGGGATTGCTTCTGCTTACAAAAACATGTGGCTTCGCAATAAAAAGAGGTTCAAAACGTATCTCCTCGTTCTGCAAAATATGCCTTATAACCTCGCGATTGAAGCTGCTGAGAAAAATGACTCCGATATCGCTTCTATGAGTGCGTATGTCGTCTATTATCTCTGCTGTTTTCAGTTCACGAAGTGAAAACTCGTACTTCTCCCGACCATATTCACGCACAAGCTCCACAAAAGCATTGACTACAAATGCATAATGCTGTGCAGATACCGCAAATGCTCTTCTCGGTGGAGCAGTAGATTTGTACTCGTTTTCGAGTAGCTCTGCCTGTTCTACGATCTGCCGTGCATATGAAAGGAACTTTGTTCCATCTTCGGAAAGATAAACGCCCCTGTTACTTCGGTTAAAAATGGTTATGCCCATTTCCTTCTCCAACTCTGCAACGGATTTTGAAAGGCTTGGTTGAGCTATAAAAAGGCGCTGTGCCGCAGTAGTGATAGAACCTGTTTCAGCTATTGTGATGATGTATTTAAGCTGCTGTAATGTCATATTGTCCTCCTTTTAGGTTGTATTCTGTTTTTTTGCAATATATAGCAAACACTTAAAGCAAAAAGCCGCTTAAACGTGATGTTTATATAACAGTTTTATGCCTTCTATCGAGTAAAATTATTTTGAAAAAGAGTTCTACCACGATATAAAATATAAGCTTTTATATACTCATCACCACTAAAGCGGCTTTATATTAAAATACTAGCTATTCACTCATCAAAACGACTTGATATCTCCCATTATAAACTTCTTAAGGAGCACAAGATCAGCGCTGTTTATAGCATCATCATCATTGATATCAGCAGCTCCAAAATTAACAGCTTCTCCTGTAAGAACTGCCCTTTTCATGCAGCAAAGATCATAAACATCGATCTTTCCATCCTCATTCAAATCGCCGATAGCATATTTATTGACAGTCTTATCTGTCCTCCACCAGTTTATATTGTAAAGGTAACCTTCTCCACCTTTAAACACAAAGTAAACAT
Organism: Ruminococcus sp.; assembly: GCA_017616055.1. Classification (GTDB taxonomy): domain Bacteria; phylum Bacillota; class Clostridia; order Oscillospirales; family Ruminococcaceae; genus Ruminococcus. The sequence continues at coordinate 2,360 of JAFZYX010000007.1, read as the reverse complement.
CATGCTTGCCATTGATCTCATTGATAGCACATGTTTGTGTATTCCATGTCTGCCAGCCACTTGAGCTTTTAACATCCATTTTTCCTATGACCTGACCATTCGGATCATCAATACGAATCTCAAGGGAAGCATTTGCACCGTTTGAACCTATACGGAAATCGATTTTTCTGACGTTGGTCAGGTCTATCTGCTTGTATCCGATATAGTCGCCGTTTTCGGTATATGCAACATCAAGTCCGCCCTCGGAGCAGTTCTCTGAATCAATTCCGGACATATAATCATAAGTCTCAGCCTGTACGACAGGAGCAAGAGCTTTTGTACCAATTCTGGTCTGAGTAGTATTTGTCTGGGCGGTAGTTGTTTCCCATTCGCAGACAAATCCCATATTGTCGATATTACCTGCCCAGCCTGTGAGCTCGTTGTCGTCCCACTTGCCGTTATGCTTCATAATTATCATGTAGTTCTCAACGCCTGCGTAATTGTCAGGCTTTCCAGTCTCCCAGTTGGTATAGTTCATTGCTTCGCCTGTAACCCAGTTTATCTTTCCATTTTTATCCCGGCTGCTGCCTATCCAGTAATAGGGTTTTGTTGCAGACTGTGCGTTTATTGCATTGAATATTTCTGTCTGCTCTTTCTCAGATGTTATTACGGCAAGATGACCGCCCAGGCTCTCACAGTAATTCTTTGCGTCCTCCCATGTAAGGCTGTCATTGAATACCTTATATTTCACAGAGTTTGAACGTGTCGTCGTTGTGCTAGCCTTGGTTGTCGTGGTGGCTACTGTAGTTTTGGTGGTTGTAGCAACGGTTGTGGCAACAGTTGTAGTCACAGGTGCCGGATCGTTAACACCACGATATACAGCTTCCACTGTTGCATCTCCTTCAAGTCTTATCTTGATGGACTGGGCATTGGCATCTCCACTTGTGATCCTTGCACCGTTGATTTTCCAGTATGAGAATGCACGTCCTTCAACAGGGATGGCCTTGATGTAAATATCATAATCAGAGTGGTAATTTCCACTCCAACTTCCTATAGTTCCAAGGTCAAGGGAATTGAGCTTGATGCTTCCGCTGTCGGCAGTGTTTACAATATTAAGCTTGTGAGTGCCTGAGGAAAGCCTCATGGCAGATCTTGTTGTACGCTCGGCAACAGCAGGACGCTGTGTGTAGAACTCGGTAACAGTGTTCATATCGCCCTCAAATCGTCTTTCAGCATTTGATCCGGATAAACTGCCTGAATGGAAGCGTTCGAACGTATCTGCGACCTGCTGCTTGAAATTTGACCTGTATTTGTTGATGACAGCTTTTACCCTGTTGGGTTCAAAGCTTGTATTGATAAGATCCATCATTGTCCTTGCAAATTTCAGTCTGAACTGTTCATTCCTAAGCAGCCCGTTGAATACTTTTGCAAGCTGACTATAATTTCCGTTTATACGATTGTAGCAGTCGGCTGAATAGGACTTATCCTCAGTACCATAAAGGCCCTGTCCGGATTCGGTATCAAAAAGTATCATGCGCCATTTGCCGTCAGCATATGGATTTGTCTCATCGACAACATTTGAACGCCATGCACTGTAATTATTCTGAGGCCAGTCTGCATTCGACCAGTAGATCTGAGCTGCAAAATATTCCATAAAACCCTGAATATCAACCTTGCTGCAGAATTCGTCATATGACATATTTCCGTTAGCGATACGGTCACAGAGATCACGCCAGTCTCTGAGATCATTATCCGAGCCATCCTCAAGTCCACCGTTCTTTATGATTGCTACGTCGCTTTTCTTTATTCCATAATGATCGTTGATATAGCTCTTGTTGATCTTTTCCATTATCTGGTAAATACCCCAGAACTCTCCATCGACGAATACGATGCATTCCGATGTAGCCTGAGATGCGAATGATTTGTCGCTTACGAGATTCTGGTTGATACTGTCACGGAAGAAAGCTCCTGTATTGTCATTTCCGCCGTTACGGAGAACAATGCCGTTAAATTTCTTTATAGCCTTACCGTTTGTTGCCTTTACAGCACTGCCGGAGAAGAAATCATAATTGAATTCCTCTGCGCCGTATTCTTTATCTGTAAAGATATTGAAGCTCTTCTGTGCGAGAGCTCTTGAGAAAGCGCCTTTTATACGGATACCAACATTCTGATCGATGACCTTTTCGCCGTTCTCAAACATGGTGAATCTTGCTGGGCGTTCCCATTCCTTGCCCTTCATGGTATAATTTGCGCGGTATTCCCAAGGATTTTTTGCACCGTTATACTTGTTCTCGTCGTAGACCTTTCCGAGGCAGTATATGCCTTTATCATGGTCGAAAAGATTGCCAGGGTCTGTTACAAGAGAGACCACCTTCATATTC
>JAFZYX010000050.1 GCA_017616055.1 Ruminococcus sp. | reverse complement strand
TCTTTAATTTAGTATTTGTTATATTCACAACTTTTTATACAATTTGTAAATCATGTTTTGAAGTCTAATTTGGAGTTTAAGACTTCAATTCGGAGATAGATTTCCCTTTTGAATTATTTCTATACTGTATTATTCTCTAAAAATAATACCGTCGGTGTAATTCCGACGGTATTAATATATTCATTATTTTTACATCTGATTTGGTGAAGGAGCTGCCATTGGTCTGCCGCCACCACCGAACTGAGCAAGGAAACGATAGAACTCTGTCTTGTCGAGACACTTCTCTAGTGCGTCTACCTCGCTTATAACATTTCTTGATACAAGTCTTGCAAGCTCCATATCCAAAGACATCATACCCTGCTGCTTACCAGTCTGGATAGCAGACTGTACGAGATGAATCTTGTTATCACGAATCATAGCAGAGATAGCATCTGTTACGTTAAGTATTTCCATACAAGCAATACGTCCCGAACCGTCCTTCTTAGGAATAAGTGTCTGAGAGATAACTGCTACAAGGTTATTTGCTAACTGCGTTCTAATCTGCTGCTGTTGGTGCTCAGGGTATACGTCAATAATACGGTTGATAGTATCAGCTGCTGATGTAGTATGAAGTGTTGACATAACGAGATGTCCAGTTTCAGCAGCGGTTACCGCAGCCTGAATTGTCTCGAAGTCACGCATTTCTCCTACGAGGATTACATCAGGGTCCTCACGAAGAGCAGCTCTGAGTGCGAGTGCGAAATTTCCAACGTCGTCGCCTATCTCTCTCTGATTCACCATACATCTCTTATGATCGTGTACGTACTCAATAGGATCCTCTACCGTAATTACATGAGCGCTTCTATTAAGGTTAACAAAATCGATCATAGCTGCGAGTGTTGTTGATTTACCCGAACCAGTAGGACCTGTTACGAGAACAAGTCCACGAGGACGCATTGCGAAATCAGCAAGTATCGGAGGAAGTCCGAGGTCCTCAAGAGTAGGGATGTCATTTCTAAGTAAACGGATAGCGATAGCTGGTTTGCCCTTCTGGAAATATACGTTAACACGGTGACGATAACCACTTCTTGTTGTGAACGAGAAGTCGGTATCGTGATGGTTATTGATGCTTGTTTGCTGAGCGTCGTTTGTCATCTGATGAACAATGTTGAGTATCTCCTCTTCATCCATTTCAGGATACTGTGAACGCATTGTTCTAAGTGTACCGTTAAGACGTACAACTGGAGCTATTCTGTCTGTAAAATGTAGGTCAGAGCAGCCCAGGAGTCTAACCTCATCAAGTATTCTATGAATTTCGATTGCCATATTAATTATCCTCCCTGGAAGCCATTAAACTGTAAATGTAGTTCTTACAAGCTCTTCTATTGAAGTTTCGCCTGCTTGTACAAGCTCGGATGCATTGTCACGAAGAAGTTTAGTTCCCTGTTCTTTAGCTGCCTTTTCGATTTCTTCCTTGCTACCGTTAGCTGCTATAATTGAAGAAACTTTTGCTGTACAGTGAATAATCTCATGGATAGCAGTTCTTCCTCTGTATCCTGTATTGTTGCAAACAGGGCATCCGCCAGGCTCAAATATCTGAATAGAATGATCAATACCCATAAGATCGTTCTCTTCCGGAGTTGACATTCTTGGCTTCTTGCACTCAGGGCACAGTACTTTAAGAAGTCGCTGTGCTATAACGCCGATGATAGAAGTAGCAACCATGTAAGGAGCTACACCCATATCAACAAGACGTACAACTGTCGAAGCAGCGTCATTGGTATGAAGTGTTGACAGAACAAGGTGTCCTGTGATAGCGGCACGGATACCGATATCTGCTGTTTCAGTATCACGCATCTCACCGATCATTACTACGTCAGGGTCCTGACGAAGGATAGAACGAAGGGCAGCGGCAAAAGTCATACCAGCCTTTACATTTACCTGACACTGATTGATGCCATCGATAGCCTTTTCGACAGGGTCCTCAACAGTAACAACGTTTACGTTTGGCTTAGCGATTTCACCCAGAGCCGCATAAAGAGTTGTTGTTTTACCTGAACCAGTAGGTCCTGTAACGAGGATAACGCCATGAGGAACTCTAAGCATTGACTCGAACAGTGTATAGTTATAATCTGACATACCGAGGTCAGTAATCTTACGAAGTGCAATCTGTCCTGTTGAAAGGATACGAATAACGATCTTTTCACCATGTACCATTGGAAGTGAGGATACACGGACATCAAGAGTTGTTCCGTCAACAACCTGTGTGAAACGACCGTCCTGTGGAATTCTCTTTTCAGCGATATTCATACCGCTTATAAGCTTGAAACGAGTAGTTAGCGCACTGTGAACTGCACTGGAAATATTCATGAGTTCAACGAGATCGCCGTTTACACGGATACGAATTCTTGTATACTTGTCGAAAGGCTCGATATGAATATCGGTAGCGTCTGCTCTGTAAGAGTTTTCAACAATAGTAGTTGCAAGCTTAACGATAGGAGCGCTTTCAACTCTGTCCTTAGACTCTAGATCTGCCTCGCTCATTTCGCCGAGGTCTCCACCCATTGCGTTAACATTCTCAAGCACGCTGTCAACATTCTGCATAGAGTAACACTTACCGATAGCCTTATTAATAGCAGATGTTGTCGCAAGAACAGGAACGGTGTCCATACCTGTGGAAACCTTGATGTCCTCAAGGACGATAAAGTTAACAGGATCGTTCGTTGCAACTGTGAGACGTTTACCCTGTACATTGATAGCAATAACAGTGTGCTTACGTGCAAGCGCCTCTGGAACCATCTGTACAGCGTCGGAATTGATCTCAATGTTGTCAAGGTCAACGTACTGTACTCTCAGATTTCCTGCAAGAGCCTTTGCGAAATTAACTTCAGACATGAAGCCCAGTTCAACTACAACGTCGCCGAATTTCTTGGAACCGTTGGAATTTCTCTGTGCGTCAAGAACCTGCTGAAGCTGTTCGCTTGTGATAAGCCCTTGATTGACTAAGTAGTCACCAATTCTCTCGTTTCTCATAAAAAACCTCCGCTTATTTTCTGAATACACTGATGTACCGTCATACATCACGGTATTCTAAAATTTTACTTGAATTTTCCATAATTTATGTTATAATAATATTATGTACATTTAAATATGAAGGAGGGGGTAAACTCATGCTCTTTGGATTTGAAGATATGCTCCACAGCGAATTTACCGAGCTACCATTCAAGATCATGTTTTACGTCATAATTTTTCTGTTTGGAATTTGCATAGGAAGCTTTCTAAATGTTGTTATTTACAGGCTCCCTGACCCAAACAGCCCATCCATTCTCGGAATCGGGCAAACAAAGGAAGATAAGGAAAAGGCTTCTCATTGCATGACCTGCGGTGCTAAGATTAGACCTATTGATCTTATACCTGTTTTCAGCTGGATAATGCTGAGAGGTAAATGTCACAATTGCGGTTCAAAGATATCACCACGTTATCCTATAATTGAAAGCCTAAATGGTCTTCTTTATGTTCTGACGTTTTATGCGCTGGATATAAATGTTAAATCCATAATAACCTGCGTTGTTATGTCCCTGCTTATTTGCATTGCTTTTATTGACTGGGACACAAAGGAAATATTCATCAGCATGATTGCTGTAATATTGATCCTCTCAATACCGCTTCACATTCTTCACTCCCGTGAGTATGAAGATGTTACACTTAAAAGCCGTATCGTCGGTGCTTTTATCATCAGTGTTCCCTTCTTTATAATAGGAGAAGTCAGCAGACCAATCATCAAGAAGAAGTTTGGTGAAGACTTCCGTGCTATTGAATTAGGTGATACATATCTGATGTTTGCTGCCGGAGCTTTTCTCGGAACACAAGCTGTTATCGTTTCAACATTCATCGGCATCATGGTTGCTGCACTTGGCGGAATTATTGTCAAGCGCATGACCAAAGATTCTAAGTTTGCCTTCGGTCCTTTCCTTTCTATTGGAATAGCCGTCGGCTCATTGTATGGCAATCAGATAGCTCAGTGGTATTTGAACATGCTATCTGCTAAATAAAAGTGAAAAATAAGTACAGGCAGCAGCATTTAACTGCTGCCTGTTTTTTTAATTGTTTTGGTTTATACTGGCTCGCCCGGTCTCATTTCGTCAGTATACGCATAGATAAAATAGATGTCTTCATTACAATCTATCTGCCTTGACACAAGCTCTTCGCCAGCAGATGTTTTCGTCAAATAACTCCAACCACAACCGCCATTACCTTCAAGTGTAATTGTCTGCTGCTTTGCTGTTGGTTCAGTACCGTCCTTTTTGAACGCTCTGATTACGCCCCTGTCACTATTGTCTCTATTTATTATTGCAGTGAATGAGATTGGTGTAGTCTGAACAGTTGCTGGACATCTAAATGCTCTATAAACATTACCATTGTCAGCTGAAACATCTATAGAACCAAGATTGTTCTTACCAGCCTTGTCAATAACTATTGTTAAACCAAAGTTTGATAGTGAAACCCCTGTACCGTTAAAAACATTGTTTTCAGGATCCTCAGGAGCAGATGGATCATAATTGAAATCACGATCCAATGCTTTGTAAGTTGAATTAGAATCTCCACCTGCTGGTATTGGTACATTTACAAACTTACACGAACCTAGAGCATAACTGAAATTGTACCTTGCGTCACGTGCGTTAAAAAACGCAGGGTTTATCTCAGGAGTCTCGGTAACAGATCCTGGTGATTTAAGTGTAAATCCATCATTTGATGCATTATTTGATGTGAATTCATAATCACTGTGCATTATCTGTCCTCTGTCAGGTCCACTGTTTACGCACCTAAGTACATGGACATGTCCATCAACCCAACATTCTCCTCCATAATCGAAAAGATTATCATCGGATAGACTATTTGCAGTAACTATATAATCAAAATGCTGTTTACCATAGTCTTCAACAAGTTCCTGTATCTCATCAGATGTAACCGTGCCATCCTTATTACCTATATTATTAGATGTTGCAACAACGACAGACTCTACATATTCTAGATGTGTCTGCAAATATGTCTGAATACTGTTTGCATTGGCATAAGTTTTTTCAGCTACGGCTGTATTTTTATAGATTTTAGAAACCGGATCTATCAGTGACATTACTACGACCATGATTATCGAAAAGATAGCCATAACAACTATCAATTCAACAAGAGTAAAACCCTTTTTAACCATTTTTTTCATTCTGCCACCTCCATTCACTCAGCTGGTTCCTCAGCTGGCTCCTCATCAGATTCATCTTCAGGAGTCGGAAAATCTATAAATCTGAAATTAATACCACTATTAGGACCTTCCAGAATAACTTTCCTTTCAGCTGCAGAACGTCCATCAAGGGCAATCTGTTCAGTATCATATTTTATTATATCCAAATCGACCTTTGGATCAGGATAAGAATCTTCGCCAAAATCGAAATGACCATCTATACTGATAGATATAGTACCAAGCTCTGTTGCAAACTCAACCGGTTGATTGTCTCGATCGTAAAAGCTTTTACCTCTGTTTGCAGCATAAGGAGACTCCTTAACGATCTTATCTTTAAGATTGTTTGTAGCTCTTGTTGTTGCATCAATATTTGCCCCAACCATCGCAAGGATTACACAAAGCATCGCCAGTACTGCTATAGTTATAATCATTTCTATCAGAGTCATGCCCTTCAGCTTTTTTTTACCTTTTTTCATAAGAACACTCCTCCTTTATCAGCCAACAACATATGTGAAATAATAATTACCATCAGCAGTATGTGCTGTACCTTCACCACTGTCGCTTGAACTGCTTGAACCCGTACCAGACTTTGTATATGCAAGTTTAAAGTTATTCATATTTCCATTAGGATCAATATTCTCTCCCGTCCAGTCATAATGCTGAATCTTATGAATAAGTGCATTACCTATGATAATAGGTGTATAATTATTAACTGGTTCGCCTGATTCTGGTATGTACTTAAATGAATCTGGTCCATCACCCTTCCTTGAATCAAGTTCCATGTAAGGAGCCTTTATTGATCCAACAATAAGGTTACCGTTTTCATTCTTTATCCTTGACTTGCCAATAACTGAACCACTTTCGTCCTCCACAGCATATCCATAGTATTCGATACCAAAATCATCAAGATAGCTTATTGTTGATGGCATATTCTGGAGACAAATTCTTGAATTTCCGTTCATTTTCAGGACGCCTTTGATGAAGAAACGAATAGTGCCTCCACCATACTGCTTATTACCTGTAGGCACTGTATCTGGCGCATTCTTAATATAAATATTTTTACCGCCTTGAATTTCCAGGTTGTCAAGTATATACCATTCAAATCCACTTTCAGGACGAGTAATAACTTTATCCGCAGACAATGTTCCGCTTAAAACGTGATCTGCTGGTACAGACTCTGGCTCACTGTACGGATATACAGTTTTATCGAATTCACCGTCTGTTGTATTCCAACTAAGCGCCTTACGAGCTTCATCCAGAGTAGTTACAAGCTTTGTATCTGGATTTGTAACAAATTTACCATCTTTATATTCACCGTAGATCTTTTCACGAGTCATATTTACAGGATAAGCTGCTCCGTAATAATACTGATTATTCGGAACTGCCTTACTAGATCCAGCTGAAAAATTACAAGCTTCTGAAGGATCGACTCTGCGATAGGGTTCGGTAGTTGTGCGATAGTAATTACCCTTTGCATCACTTTCAGATATAGGACCATTACCCTCATCATCAAAGTACACATATTCTTCATTTGTTTTTCTAGGTACTTGCTTACCATCAACTTCATCAAATACAAAGTTGCCATCCTTATCAACTTCATATCTAGAAGTTTCTTTTTCTGTTATAACATAAGGATCTGAATCACCAAATGTATTTTCTGATAGAGGTACTCTCTCAATATACGGTATTGTACCAAAAGTCTTATCTCCCAGATCTACTATAGTAACTAAATATTTACCATCACTCTGAAGAATTACTTCATTACCTTCCTCGGAAAGCTGACGGTTTTCAAGTACAGCTGTTTCCATCTCGGTATATCCTGGATAAAGCTTATCTTCTTCGTAAGCATAACCATCCTTGATGGTAACAGTAACCTCACCTGTGCCATTTGCAAGTCCATCATTATAGATAAGACCTGTTACAATGTCATCAGGATCAAATGCATCGCAGTTGTCGATTATATTGCCCTCAACTACTAGATCACCGCGAATCTCAGGTTGATATCCATTAACAGCTTTTTCAAGATAGAAGTCGCCCTTTACTCTTAAATTACCGTTAATTATCGCTGCACCCATATGGAAATTACCATTACAGTAAATATTTCCACCATATGAATCATAATCGTCTTTTCTTGTAAATGTGCTGTTTGCCCATTTAAATAACTGCTTTGAACCTTTATCGGTTGTAGTTATACTACCATCTTTAAAGCATCCGAAATAGTTTTCACCTTTCTTGATCTTCTGATCAACGCCTTCCCAGTTACCAGGATTAGGATCGGCTGCTTTTGTAGCGTCATATTCTTCATAAGTACCATCTGCAAGCAATGTAGGCTCATCCATTAGATAAAGATCAGCTCTTGCCTGGAACTGTGTCGGGTAATACATTGTACCTGCATACACATTAAATGGCTGGAACTTTGTTGAATCCATACCACCCTCAGGCTTAACATAAGGAGCACTTGTTCCTTGTCTTTCATATATGAGTTTATCAACATAAAGATATGGAATATCCCTCTGTCTAAAATTCTTATTCATCTCATATGAATCTTTCAGTACAATAAAACTGTTATTCTTAATGCTTAAATTGCCCATTATAACAGTAGCTGAAACAGGATTGGATGTGCTCTTTTCAACAAGTATCTCAAACGTACTTGTTAGGTTATATACACTTGCATTAATGAAGTTTAGCGTTGTATGAGTCCTAAACTCATTATTAAGTTCATACTCTCCAAGTCCGTCGCTTGGATCGTCAGCAAGTGCTACTCCAAGACCGCCGTAGATATCACCGCCGTTCATAAATGTATTACCGCCGGCCTCCTGAAGTCCCTTAACCTCTGAATCAGATACAGGACTATCATTTTGAACAGGGTCTGAGTGCTTACTTATATAAGCCATAACCGTCTCTTCTTCACGACCAAGTCTACAGGTTGCTGTTAAGCGAACTACATTATAAGGAACCCACTTATCACCTTCATAAACCCAATCAACTCTGTCTGAAAGCGGCTCAAGAGTGAGATGGTCTCTTACCCATACGCCTTCATCATTCCAATAACCGATATTACCCATGGTATTATCGCCCATATTAATCATGGGATGCAACGCTCCGGTAAATTCACCTGTACCTAGGTTATGAACTGCCGCAACGATTCCCGCACCGTCAGTTTCATCTTCCATAGCTGCTTTGAATGACCTTATAGCAGATCTAGCAGTATAGCTAGCCTGAGATACGGAATACGACTTATGAGCTCTGCTATTTGAAGCAGACGCAAGAGCAAGCGTACCCGTCAGGAAAAGTATAAGAATCGCCATAACAGCAACTACAGTAAACAGCGCTGAACCGCGTAATGTTTTCTTCTTCTCTGTTTTCATTTTCCTAACCGCCTTTCAAGTTATAATTTTAATAACTCAGCGTTTGAAATTAGGTGCTTTTGCCATTGTGGACAGCCCATGTTATCAGTCAACATTAGGCGTATCCATTTCATATACTGAATAAAGTGTAACAATGATCTGAGCTGTTGTTGCATTCGATACCGTCTTATTGTTACCGATATCAATCTTTTGTTCTTCATCAGCCATAGGATCAGGTGCCGCAACATTTGCAGACTTTGCACCATCCGCACCGAAAGAATAATCTCCAATTTGTACTTTTTTAATGGTGATAGACTTGTCAAACTGCTTTATCGCATCAAGGTAAGCCCATATATGTTTCTTTGTGCCATAAGCATGTATAGCATAGTCTGTCTGAAGTATCTTTGTTACAGGACGATCCTTAAGCGCTACTCTATCAGCATGCAACGCATCTTCCTTTTCCTGAAGGTCACCATTTATATCTGCACCTTTTCTTGCATCCTGATATTTATCATCCACATCATTGTAATAGTACTTGATTTCCTTAACAGATGCTGATTCAACTTTAACTTGATCAAGCTTAACATTGCTTTTAACTGCAAGTTCCTGCATATACTTGTCAACAGCAACCGGATTTTCAACATTCTCTACAGGAACGAATATTTTAGTAAGTTCATTTGTAGATTCATGTGTACTGAGAATATCTTTCTTTAAGCCTGGAATCTCATTAATCTTTTGTTCAATCTCCGCAACTTGCTTTTCAAGTGTTACGAGTTTTGCCTCATTATCCTTTTTATCATTGATAACTGGTCTTACGAGTGCAAAGAAACCTAACGCCAGCACTGCTATAGCTAAAATAATAGCAGCAATTATCTTATCTCTGTATGTAAGTTTCATTTTTTATCTTCCTCCTTTGAACTTGACTCAGGGTGATATGCGCTTTGGTCAGGAATAAGGTAAACGCTTGTCTGGAAATTAATTATATCCTTAGATTCCTGTCCCACCTGCTCTACAGAAGCTAATTTAAAACCACTGTATGTAGCAGCCATAAACATATCATCTTCTGCAAGTTTCTTTACAAAGTCAGAAGGCATAGTCTGAACTTTAATATCCTTATTAGCATCACAGATAACTGAAAATTTAAGTTCTCCATCCTGATACTGCGGATTAACTATTTTCTTTTCCTCAATGTGTTCTTTTTCACAAACCTCTTGAAGTATCTTTTCAACCTGATCATATGAAGCACCTGTAAGTACAGGCTGTGAACAATAAGCATCATATGCATTGTTCATCTGATTGTAATATTCATTTACTGTATCCTTCAACTTAATCAGTCTATCACGATGAGCAAGATCAGCGTTGGTCTTTGGACTGTTGATATAATCCTCACATTCCTGGATATCATTTTTTACACCATTATTCAGGAGAGTCATTATGCCCCAGCCTGCACCGACAATCACAAGTGAACCGAGAAGAGCAGCAAGCATCGCAATATTGCCTGCATTGTCATTCTTCATCTTGTTCTTTACTGCTGTACCGAAGTCAGTTTCGAGAAGATTGATCTTTTCGATTTCTCTGTTTCTCTTAAACATAGCGCCGATAGCATTAGCGTAAAGCGAGAACTCAAGATTCTCATGGCCGTGTATCTGCGGAGGAACGTTGATAAGACTTGTCTTGAGGTCGAGTTTTTCAAGTTCGTCCGTAAGTCTTACATATTCGTGAGTATCTCCGTAGAAGATAACGTTCTCTATAGCTTCACCTGTATTACGGCTTCTGTGGAACTGAAGCATACGGAAGATGTTTTCATTAACAGCTTCGAATACATAGTCATCAGAATAGCCGTAGTCAGCAGCGTCAATAGAAGCAAAACGTGAGAATGAAAGCTGTCCCTGCTCATAAAGGTTGAGAGAGATGAAGTTATTGTCAATCTGAACAGCAAGGAGAGGCATCTTCGATCTGATCTTAGTATCAGCAAGAAGAACCTTTGTGATACAGTTGCATCCAATCATTACTGATCTAAGAGCAATTGTCAGAAGCTTGAACATCTCTCTGTAGCTATTTACGATTTCATAAGGACAAGCTGTAGCAAGTATCCTGTACGAAGGCTCACTTACCTCGCTGCTGTCTGCATCACCTACAATGATGTAGGATACACTGTATGAATCATCGAGATTGAGCTCTGCCTGCATCTGCAGCTTAACGACTTTCTGAAGGTCCTGACCTCTGTTACTTTTGGCAACTGTCATTTCCTTAAAAATCGTGAGGTTAGATGAAATAGAAACTATAGCATCTTTATCAGGCATTCTATGCATCTTGAGCACATTGTTAATGAGGGTTGCAACTGCAGGAACGTCTCTAACGTGTCCGTTTACAATGAGTCCCTCTTCAACATTTACAGTTGCAGCGGAGCTGATTTTGATTTTTCCGTTACTCTCAACGCCTTTAACAACTCGTATATTTCTATCGGTAATATCAAATGAAAGCATTTTTTACTTTTCCACCTTTCTTATTCGTTTTCGATTGTTCCAATCGAACCGTAAAGTGCTGGGTAAATACCCATAACAACCAATCCGATAATAACGCCCATAAAAATAATGAGTACTGGCTGTATCAAGTCAACGAGACGCTGTACTGCTGAGTCTGACTCTTCTTCATAGTAATCAGATGATTTTTCAAGAATGGTGTCCAAAGCACCAGCTTCCTCACCAACATAGATTACTGAGCAGAACATAGGCTCGAATATTTCCGTTCGCGTGATGGCGGCCGACAGCGGTTCACCTTGCTTTACTTCGTCTATGACTTCTTCAAATTTCTTGTCAACATAACTGTTGCCCAGGATTGCAGAAGCTCTCTCAAGGCACTCTACCATAGGAAGACCACTGGAATAAAGTGAAGAAAGCGTACGTGAAAATCGGCCAGTATAAATCTTGGTAATAAGCGGACCGAATCCAGGACCTTTGACCAGCATTCGGTCAAATTTCAATCGGAAACTCGGTATTTTCATCGCATAAATGAAGCCTGCAACCAACGCCACTATAATACCAACAAGTATGTACCATCTCTTCCTGAGGAAGTTACTAATAGCGGCAAGAATTCTTGTAAGGAACGGCATATCATCCTTACTCTCGAACATGTCGATGAACGTCGGCATGATAAATGTAAATAGAAGAACAGTTACCGCAACACAGAGTACAAGAAGTATGATAGGATAAATCATAGCGCTCTTGATGGTGTTCTTGAGTTTGTTTTCCTTCGCATAATGGTCTGACATTCGCTGCATAACGATATCTAGCGAACCACTACTCTCGCCAGCACCTACCATTGAAATCAGGAACGGTGGGAATGAACCAGCATGCATTTCCAGTGTGGACGAGAAAGATTCACCCTTCTGTACATTCTCATACACATCCTGCCATATAGCTCTCGCTTTTTCACCTTCCTGCTCTTTTGTCAGAATATCGATGGCTTTTACAAGTGTAAGTCCAGAAGTAAGCATAGCTGCCAATTGTCTGCAGTTGAATGCCAACTCCTTGGTTTTGAACTTGTAGATCGATTTTGCTTCACTTGAATCGCTTTCCCTATAATCCTTAACATAAAGGCCTTTTTCCTTGGCTTTCTGTAAGAATTCTTGCTCATTTTCCGCAGTAATAATACCTTTTCTCTGCGCGCCTCTTGCATCCTGAGCAACGTAAGAAAAACTCCTCATGAAACCACCTCCATAAAATAATTACTTGTGATGAACGTTTCTCACTGCCTTAATAATAACAATTATAACATTTTAAGTGTTACTTTTCAATCGCTTTTTTGACATAAATAATTTACCGTTTTTTATCAATATTAACTAAGTTATATACCATCAGTAATACTGCATAAAACAAACGGCTATTATTGTACAAAACAAAAAGCACGAAGACAGCACAATATCAGGTACTGACGCACCCGTACCAAACATTGTTAAACTTCCACAATAATTATATCACACTCACTTTCAAAATGCAACATAAAACACCTTTTTTTTATCTTATTTTTACAGAATTGTGAACTGCGGCAATTTGACTTATTCATATTTAGGCATTTTGCACGTTCTTGCACTAAAATAACAATCCAATCAGGTAAAAAACGAGGTGAAATCTGTGGACATGTTCATTTTTTTAACAATACTGTATGCACCGCTTTACGTTGATTGTCTGCGTATACTATTATAATATAGACATATTCACTGAGGTATTCCATTCTCTCACATCTCGCTTATGATTTTCCATAGTTCTTCTGCCGTTTCAATGCTTACTCCGGCAGTTGCTGCAAGCTCCTCGATAGACGCTTTTTTCAGGTTTGATATGGTCTTGTACTTCATAAATAGTTTCGCTGCTTTCTTTTCGCCTATTCCGCGTACTGTAAGCAACTCAGAGCTATACGTTTTCTTCTTATGTCGCGAATGCATGAAGCTCACCGAAAACCTGTGTACCTCGTCTTGGATCCTTGTCACCAGGTCAAATACCGCTTTCAAGCTATTTATCTGTATTTCCCTGCCGCCAGTTGCGATAGCACGGGTACGGTGCCTGTCGTCCTTGACCATACCGAACAATGGTATTTCTAATCCAAGTTCACTTATCAGCGGTGCTACAGCATTTACATGTCCCTTTCCGCCATCGAGAAGAATAAGGTCGGGAGTCCTTGTGAAATACTCATCTCCCTCTCCGTTAATGATGTGCATTAGCCTTCGTTTCAACACCTCACGCATACTTCCGTAATCATTCTGCAGTTCCTGCTCTTTCACGGTAAAGCGCTTGTATGCCTTTTTCAGAGGCCGGCCGTCCTCAAACACAACCATTCCTGCCACCATTGACTCTGATGAAAGATTAGAAATATCGTATGCTTCAATATATCGCGGTGGTTTTGAAAGGCCCAGACTTTGCCCAAGCTGTTCAAGAGCTATTACCTCTTTTCCAGTCCGCGAGTTCTTAAGAGCTGCATATTCTGCGCTGTTATTTTTTGCTAACCTTAACAGTTCAAGCTGCCGACCTTTCTGCGGCACATGAAGTTTAACTTTCCTTTTAACCTGTTCCTCTAGCATTTCTACTAGTAATTCGCTGTCCGCAGGTATGTGATCAACTATGATATTTCTCGGTATATCAGGCTTTTTATAGTAGAATTGCAGCATGAATTGCCCTAAAATATCCTCTTCCTTATCAGACATTTGAAAATCAAAAACAGCCTTGTCAAAAAGCCTGTCCTCACGATACATTAGCACAGAAATGTAAAGACCGTCATAAAATTCGGCAATACCGATAACATCGGCAGAATCGACTCCACTGTTGATTATCTTCTGCTTCTCTGAAGCCTTTTTTACCGCTGTGATACGATCTCTTAATATGGCTGCCTTTTCAAAATTGAGCTCTTCTGCCGCCCGTTCCATCTCTGCCTGCATACGCTCCACAGACTCGGCGCTTCCATTCTTTATGAATTCAACAGCCTGATCAATTGCATTCCTATAGTCATCGGCGCTTATTCTTCCACGACACACGCCCATGCACTGCTTTATATGATAGTTGAGACATGGACGACCTTTTCCAAAATCCTGAGGAAATTTTCGCTTACAGGTAGGTAGCATGAATACACGGTTCGCCTCGTTTACTGCTTCTTTAGTGATAAAACCACTTGTGTAGGGGCCAAGGTACGTTCCACTCTGCTTAGTGTTTTTCTCATTGGTAATACGAGGAAACTCCTCATTTGAAATACGTATATAGTGATAACCTTTATCATCTTTCAGGAGGATATTATACTTTGGCTTATGCTGCTTGATAAGACTGCATTCAAGCAGCAGAGCCTCAAATTCACTGTCTGTGACAATAAAATCGTAATCGTAGACATTTGAAACCATTGCTGACACTTTGGGCGTATGGTCAGGATTTTCGCGAAAATAACTGCTTACACGGTTGTGAAGATTCTTAGCCTTGCCTATATATATTATTGAGTTGTCCTTTTTGCGCATGATATAAACCCCTGGTGAAGTTGTCAGCTTTGCGGTCTTTTCACGAAGATATGGCAATCTCGGATTCATGTTTTTCTCCTTTTCGCTTTATCTAATTTAAATAACAAGGCGCACTAAGTGCGCCCGAAAAGATTATCATTTTTTCAGCGGATAATATCCGCCCACATCCATGAAACGCAGAGGCCGTGTTCCATGCAAGTAATATAATTACTTAGCTCTGCGAACTTGTTTACGAATATAATGAAATGTATAGTCCTCTCCCTTATCCCGAAGCATGGTCAACAGAAACTCTAGCTTTCGTGCTGTCTTTTTCTCTATTATACGACGATGCTTGACGCGAAGATAGTAATCTAACGGCATAGAATCATTATACTTTCCCTTGTTATATATTTTCGACGCCGCAACGCGATCGCAGAACATTTCAAAAACGAATACATCCGGCATTTCCACTGGCTCAAGCTGCTTTGTTTTCATGTTATAGTCGGTCCAGTACTCAAAATGATGCCTATTTCTGCCTTTATGGTGCATCCAAGCCTTAGAATAACCATCTACCTCGCGTTCGCGCTCATTTGGGCTTCGGTTTCCCTGAAAGTATATCACCCCTGGCATGAACTCTGTAGGAGAAAATTTTGAAAGGTCATGAAGAATTCCTCTCAGAGGTATTCCAGCCTTACAGCAGTGTATAAATACCTGGTGTCTGTGTTGCAATACCGTTTTTAAATGTCCGATGAAATTCTCACAAAGCATTCAAACGCTCCTCTGTGTAGCTTCCGCTTATATCGAGAACACTTTCTTTTTCAATAAGCTTTCCGCTGATTATGCGCCTTCCCTCTGAATAGGACGGATCAGCGAGCTTTTTCGCCATTATTCCTACTGCAACCTCAGCCATTTTAGTTAGGTCAACCTCAACAGTAGTTATCGTCGGAATGCATATACTTGATACTGTATAATTGTCATATCCTACAACACTTATATCCTCGGGAACTCTCACGCCCTTTGTCTTGAGTGCAGAAATAACACGGAAAGCCGTTTCGTCGCAGTTGCACACAAATGCGGTTGGCATTTCGGCCGGGAACTGCAGATTGTCAATGAGTACTCCTTGCTTTGTCCTGTCACCGATTATCCACTCTATACGGTACTCCAAGTCGTTCTCCATTATACACTTGAGATATCCAAGATATCGGTCGTTTATACTGCTTGTAGCATTGAGCGTACCAAAAAATCCGATTTGCCTGTGTCCCTTTTCGACAAGATAGTCCGTCAGCATATAGCCGCCGTTGAAGTTGTCAGAGAGTACAGCATCAACCTTGTACCTGTTGTCATAGAAATCAACGAAAATAACCGGAATAGTCAACTTGCTAAGGCACTCTATATACTTCCTATGCACCTGTCCAATTACGACAACTCCATCAACTTTACCCTCAGTAACCATGTTCGGAAGTATGCCGTTCTTTTCGTTTTCAGCGTTCACACACTCATATACTGTGCAGACATTTATCTGTGAGAGCTGATTTGAGATACTTGCAGTCAACTCCCAGTAAAAAGTTCCTCTTGCTCCTACGAATCGCTCAGAAGTTAGAATACCAACATTCTTCCCTGTTTTCGGCAAAGAGACCTTTTTCTTCTCGCTCTTTGTGTTTGAGGGTTTGTAGCCCATTTTTTCCGCTGTCTCACAAATCTTTTTCCTCATCTGTTCGCTTACTCCATCGCGACCAGCAAGAGCATTTGATACCGTAACTACGCTTACGCCAAGCTTATTAGCAATATCAAGCATTTTTACACCGTTTTTCATATGCTTCAACCTCTTTAATATCTACTTTCGAATGCCTATATCGAAGTAATACTCCTCTTTTATCGTACGAAACGAATTAAATTAACACAGACTATTATATCATGCTTTAAGTAGTAAATAAAGTATTTTCTATAATTTTTCTCTAAATTTCAGCACTTTCGTCAATTTGCAGGCTTCGAGTTTGTGCACAACAGCAAATCACAGACAAATATATAAGAGTAACAGCTTCTTAAAAACCGTTTTTTACATGTTTTAATATAAACAACAAATAATGATTTGAACTTTAAATTTACAATTCGTTTCAAAACAAACACTGTAAACACAAAAGTTGAACAACGCTGTCGATAAATAATGTATATCATGAAATCTTCTTTTAGTTGATCAACTCTGTTTTGATAATTCATAATTTTCTATCACAAATAAAAGTAACATATTGAAACAAATATCACACATAAATACATATTCCTTAGTATGTGTTTAAAACGAGCAACTTCATAGTTTTTACCTAAGTATCAAATTTAGCCTAATTTATTAATGCCATAAATCTGAATAAAAAGTATATATAGGAATAAGCTATCTTCTTCAAATTTGCTTTATTTCATAATCCATATAAAGAATTTTCATATTACTTTTATTTCATACAAAAGAATAGCCCTTGACTTGCTCAGAATCAAGGACTTTGTAACAAAACTGAATGCCATTCAACTTAACGATTGTTATAATAAATTATATTTGATCTTTAGCTTGTCCACCATATTATGGACGATACGGATAAATCTCAATATATGAATTAATCTCGCTGCTATTTTCAATAGCATAAGGTATAAAGCTCGTCGTATCGCCTAATGAAACAGCAGGGCACTCATAATTCTCTTTTTCAGGTTCCGGAACAGGGATTTTCTTCTTACTCTGGCACATAATTATCATCTCCCGAGTGTATTATCCCCAGAAAAATCAGGTTTATGTAAAAAAAAGCGCTTTCTAAGCGAAAGCGCATCTTATTTCAATTCTCGGGAGACTCATTCACAGTCTGAGTTATCTTAGGACCTTCACCACTCATTGCATGTTCTTCAGCCATAGTTTTTGCATCAGGCTCGTATTTGAGGATAATTTCCTTAACCTTCTCGTCACGTGTAAGGTTATAGGTCATTTTAAGTGCTTTAAGTGCATTAGGAATATCTTCATCCATAAGATAAGTCGCAGAAAGCTGAGCTGCTACGGAAACTACATCTTCATTTGGACCAAACTCGAAGTTGTACTTCTTCATAGCCTCTATCATTTCCTCACGTGTAGGTTGCTTTATAGGAGTTCCCTTACGTGATACTAAATCTCTCATTTCATACGGAATGGCAGGGTGCGGAGCAAACAGAACACTTGCTGTAAGGAATGCCACAGCATCATCAAACTCGCCCATATCCGTGAGGATATAGCCTACATTGGCGTAAACTCGCGCAATAGCCGCAGGTGAGGAAGCACATTTAAGAGTTTCTCTTGATGTTTCAAGGGTCATTCTCTTGTTTTTCAGAAGCTTATACACCTCAGCAAGCTCGAATCTTGGTCCGCAGTCCACGGGGTTGTACTCGATAGCATCCTCAAGAACGGGGATCGCGTCAACGGGTGAGCCCGTATCTACCAGCAGATAGCCGTATGTAGTGATATATGTAGCGAAATCGAAGGGAGTACGGTTAAGTGTTTTCTCGGGCTTGTATCTCAGCTGATACAGATTGTCCTCAAAGGGATTCCTGAGGGAAACGAACTTGTTGTTCTCGCCGTCCTTATAATCCAGCTTTATCTTCTTGTAGAGTCTCTCCGCAAGAGATTTAGCCTCGGTGGTATTCTTTTCGCGTATGAGCTTGATTATCTTTTCATGCATCTGGTCAAGACGCATACCGTCAAGGGTGATGAGTCTTTCTATCTCGTCCTTCTGTGCCTGTGGCATAAGCTCGAGAAGGAGCTCTGTTGCAGCGTTTACGCCGTCGAGGTCTTTCTTCTCGGCGAAGCGCTCCGCCTCAGCACGAAGAAACTTGTTATCCTCCTCGGAGTTGCCT
>JAFZYX010000001.1 GCA_017616055.1 Ruminococcus sp. | reverse complement strand
TTTCACTGTCTTTCAGCACTAAAAAAAACAACCCACAGCATCTCTGCCATGAGTTGTGCTTTGTTACACATTATTTCTTGATCTTTATCTTCACAACCTCGCTGTATTTACTCCAGACTGTTTTCTTTTTTACTTTTTTGTATGCCTTGATTTTAAACTTATATGTTCCGGCCTTGGACGCTTCATAGTCATACGATGTATATCCGTCGGCGCTTTTCTTTATGGTAGTCAGTTTCTTGTATTTTTTGCTGCCGGGTGCTTTTACATATATCCTGTATCCTACAGCATCTTCATATCCGCCTACGAGTATGTGTATATTTTTTCCTTCTGTTTTATATGCAAGTATATCCGGATCTTCCAGTGTTCTAAATACGGCTTTCAGGGTAATGTTCTCAGTCGTTGTCTTTACTGTGGTTGAAAAGCTGTATTCGTCTTCTATTATGCAATCTCCTGTCGCTTCCCATTTGACGAACTCACAGCCAACCCACGGCACAGCCGTTATCTCTACAGGATACATATCCAGAGCATACGTGTCCTCATCACCGAGTATGTCTCCGTCACCTTCAGTCTCTATCTTGATCCTGAAGATACCGTTTCTGCCGTATGCCGTTTCCCCTTCGAAATGTGCCACCAGTTTTCTGTCGGATTCTATCCTGAAGGTGTAAGTGTTTTCCGTACTTACCAGCTTACCGTCTTCATACCAGCCTGTAAAACTGCAGTCCTCATACGGTATGGCGTATACTACGGCATGCATTCCGATAGGATACCTGCTATCGTAATTCCATGCTGATCCGCCGAGTTTATTGTTGGTGGAGACGTCCACCGTACACTCCGGTATATCATCTTTATATTCCGCTGTTGGCGATATGGTCTTTTTTCCTTTTTTCAGTACCGGATCGACCGGTTTTTCGATCTTTTCGCTATAATCCCGGCTGAAGAATTCCTGCTCGTAGTCCATCGTAAGGACATCGCCTTTTTTTACGTCGATATCATGGTAATGTGCCAGGTAATATAGGTTATAATCCTTGTCTTCTCTTTGAAATGATATATCGATCGTACCGTCACCGGTAGCTGTTATTTCTACGTGGTATCCGGCATCCTGCGGCAGATATACTCTCCATTCTCCGGTATCACTCTTTCCATAAGAAAGTAAATATTCATTATCTCTCGCTGATGCATCTTCTTTGTATTTAGCCACTAATGATCCATCTGAAGCCGTCACAAGGATCTCCACCGGGCCACTGATGTACAGCTTACGTGTATTACTCGGGAAATACCCATATGCTTTTGCTGTGGTGCCTTGTCTAAGTCCTGTTACCAGGCAGATGAGAATCGTCAAAAAAACTATACGTATGGCTTTTTTCATATGGGGCCTCCTTTCATTATGTCGCTGTTCCAGTCTAACAGGTTGTATATTCCGTCTTCTGAGAGCACGCCGCGTTTTAAGTCCTTGGGCAGCATTCCGTCTTCGTCTGCCTCGAAGTCTTCTTTCCACAGCGGGCTTTCGTAGTATTCTGCGAGTTTCCTTATCTCGGGCTGATAGGCTCTGAGTGCTGCGGGATTTTCTTTTGCGCCGTTCAGCAGGTCGAGTGCGGTGTCGTATATCTTTTCCATGCTCTCGATGCGGGTTACACGCTCGTCAGTGGCCACTTCCGAGTAGGTCTCGTTTATGTATTCTTCTGTCTTATCCATTACGCTGGCGAGGACCTTGATGT
>JAFZYX010000049.1 GCA_017616055.1 Ruminococcus sp. | reverse complement strand
GCCTATATAATGAAACCATAAACAACAGATTACCTCCTTTCAAGTTCTGTGGTTTACGGTCTTTCTGGTTTCTGATGTGTCATGGTAGTTCTCCTTTCTCGTGGTCCGGGGGTAGTGTCCCGGACCACACTCCTTTTAAAGACGGTTATTTTTTGATAGTTTCTTTATAGTAGTTATTTATTTAATAGGAAACTTGAGGTTAGAGCTATGCCTTTTACGATAATTAGAGATGACATAACAAGAGTTAAAGCAGATGCTATTGTAAATACAGCCAATCCGAAGCCTGTGATCGGTGCCGGTACGGATATGGCTATCTATATGGCTGCTGGGAAGGATAAGCTTCTGAAGGCTAGAGAGCTGATTGGCGACATTAAGCCCGGCTATGCCGTTGAGACTTCGGCTTATAACCTTGATGCCAAGTTCATTATCCATACAGTTTGTGTTTCTTGGGAATTCGACAATAAGGTTGCGCTTGATACTTTGGAGTCCTGCTATGAGAATTCTCTTAAACTCGCTTTCGAGCTTAACTGTAAGTCCATAGCTTTTCCTTTGATTGGAACCGGAGCATACGGAATACCTCACGATGCGGCGGTTGAAATAGCCAAGACTGTATCTAAGAAGTTCCTTAAGGAAACGGGAAGCGACATGAAGATCATGCTTGTTGTTTTTGATAAGGATTCGTTAGAGTCGACATCCGCCATCGCAAAAAAGATCAAGCAGTATATAGATGACAATTACGTGGAAAATGCAATTGTCGATGAATACGGTCTGACTGAACAAGACAGACTTGATATGAGCAGAGTAAGGCGTAAACGTGAGCGTATCTTAATAAGAAATAACCATCACTTAAGCCGGGCCGAAGAAGCTAAACTCGAACAGCAATACGATGATGCAACCAAGTCTTTCTGTGTTATGGCATTTGAACTGGCAGAGAAAAAGAAGATCAAGGACTCGGAACTTTATGGCGGAAAATACCAAGTATATTTCAGTAAGCAGGTGCTGTCTGCAATGCGCGGGAATATCAATTACCATCCTGCAAAGTATATTGCTGTTACAATCTGTCTTGTACTTGGACTAGACCTCAATGAGACATTGGATCTTCTGGAAAGAGCCGGTTATACGCTGAGCAGAAGCCGTAAAGCAGATGTCGTTATCAGGGCTTGTATAACAAATGGAATACATAAAATCGATAAAATTGATGAAAAATTGAAAGAAAACGGTTGCGAAGAATTAAAGAAGCTAAAGTGACCAAAGCATTGTAAATACTATATTCCGCCCCGATTCGGGGCGGTTTTTTATTGCTTTTTCAAGGTCAATCTGTAGTTGACCTTCTTCTCGTTGATCCGTCTTACAATATAGCCATAACAAGCAAACGCTGAAACACAACGAAATAAGGCGGGCTGAAAAATACAGTCCAATTAAAAGGACTCGCACTTTTCAAAACCGTGAAATAATGAGACCTTAATTGAAAAACTAACACTGAACTTTGACAACTGAATAGCACGAAAAACGTTGAGTTTACTTTTGCAATAAGCTTGATGTTCCAGCCTGAAGGATTCAGGCTGGAACAGGGCACTGAAACAATTTATAGTTTTACCG
>JAFZYX010000048.1 GCA_017616055.1 Ruminococcus sp. | reverse complement strand
GATCCATACTTCCTCTCTCGGAATACCGCTTTCCTTAACGGCTTTACCAACGCTTCTCTCATTCTGATAAGCGTGAGCTGTGTCAATGTGACGGACACCCATTTGCAGAGCGTCAAGCACAGCATTGTATGTCTGTTCACCCTCCGGAACCATGTATACGCCAAGTCCGAACTGTGGGATACTTGTACCGTCATTCAATGTAATATATTTCTGCATAAGTATACCTCCATTTATTTCAGTTTGTTGTACTCTTCATCTGAAACAGCCTCACACCATTCCGTATTGCCGTCCTCGCCCTCAATCTCTATCGCAAGATGCGAAAACCACGAATCGTGTGCCGCACCGTGCCAGTGCTTGACATTCGCAGGGATATTCACAATATCACCTGCGTGAAGCTCTTTCGCTTCCTTACCCCATTCCTGATAATAACCCCGACCGCCGACACAGATCAGCATCTGACCGCCGCCGCTTTTTGCGTGGTGGATATGCCAGTTGTTTCGGCAGGCAGGCTCAAAGGTCACATTGAAAACAGAAAGCTGTTCCTTTGAAACCTGTGCAAGATAGCTCTGCCCGACAAAATAATCACCGTATGGATTCGGCTCACCGATCGGGAAAAATATCTCCTTCTGATATATTTCCTTACTCATAATATCAGCCATAGTGATACCCCCATCAGACAGAATTCTTAGCCCAGGCTGCTACCTTGCTCTCGCTCTGTGCAGACTCCGCACCGTGAATAGAAAGTCCCGATTTTACCGCTGCACCCTTGCAGAGATTTTTCAGGTCACGCTCACTGCTGCCCATACCGCTGCCCTCATTGGTGCAGAACGGAATGATAGTTTTGTCCGTTAAGTTATACTTTTCAAGCAGGGTAAAAATACACATCGGCATCGTACCCCACCAGTTGGGATAGCCTACAAAGATAGTGTCATAGTCCTCAAAGTTGTCGGGATAAGCCTTGATCTGGGGACGAGCCTTCGCACGAAGCTCCTGCTTTGCTTCTTCGATACAGGTCATATAGCTCTCGGAGTAGGGCTTGACGGTATCAACCTCGAAAAGATCACCGCCGACAGCCTTCTGGATAAACTCAGCCACTCGCTCGGTATTGCCCTTGTCGATGTGCTTCAAACCACCGTTCCAATAGTTTTCACCCTTGCGTGAGTAGTAAACGATCAAAATCTTTGCCATAGTAATTACCTCCATTTTCATTTATTGTTTTCCGTACACCATATCACATAGTCAAGTTTGTCGAGCAGAGCCTGTTCTCTATGGATAGAATCAAGCAGCGAACGCCTTGCATTTCGCAGGATACGCACTTTTTCGGCACTGCATTCCTTACCACAGCATCCGGAAAGAAAGGCCTTAATCTGCTCGTCACTCATACCTGCCAGTGATAATACGTCTGTCAGTTCCTTGTCGGTAATGCTTGTATTGACCACCTTCATGCAATCACCCCATAAAAAAAGAGTACAGGTTTATTTCCTGTACTCATTATAGCATAGAATATTCGATATGTAAAATGCTTATATCTTATACTTTGATATGCCTAAAATGTATACTTTTAATACATACGAAGCATTCGCATGCTTCTCCTGATTGCTTTTTTATTCGCCCATTTGAGAAAAGTGTTCCTGCGATACTATTCCGAAAAGGGACTTTTCATTTATAATACCATAAGCAATGTTCCTGCACCGATTAGTATACAGCCAATCAGACTTTTTGTTGTAAACTGTTCGTGCAAAAAGATAAATGCAAGTACAAGTGTTATAACAACGCTCATTTTATCAATGGGGACAACTTTTGATGCCTCTCCCGTTTGAAGCGCCTTATAATAGCATAACCACGATGCTCCGGTAGCAAGTCCGGATAAAATCAGAAATATCCAGCTTTTTCGGCTTATATGCCCAATATCCTTTTGGGCATTTGTGAGAAAAACAATTCCCCAGGACATGATAAGAACTACGGCTGTTCTTATTGCTGTTGCAAGATTTGAGTTTACATCTTTTATGCCTATTTTCGCAAGGATAGATGTAAGCGCGGCAAAAACAGAGGATAGAATGGCAAATAATAACCACATTGTTCACACCTTCTTAAAATCCACATTTGATATATTCAAGAAATTTACCTGCTGCACCCGAATAGGGGCTCAGCTTTTTCCACGCAAGCACAGATGTAAATGACAGCTCCGGCGTCAGCGGACGGAAAGCAAATCGGGCAGGATCAAACATCGTTGTTGCGCCCTCTATAGTCAGAACACAGGCGATACCTCGCTCTGCAAGCGGTGCGGCGTTGTTTATCAGATTCATAGTTGCTACGATATCCAGTTCAGACACAGGATACCTGAGCCATTCTTCGATCTCGCTTTTCAGGGCGGTACGGCTCGTCACGACCAAAGGCTGTTCTTTTAGCTGCTTGCGTGTCACAGCCTTTTCTTTTGCAAGCGGGTGATTTGCTGGCATGAGCAAGCCCCATGTTTCCTTTTCGGACAAGCGGATATAGTCGAATTTCTCAATATCCACAGGTTCTAACAGGATACCGAAGTCCAGCAAGCCATGTTCGAGCTTTTCCTTCACATGATCTGCTGTACCAGTGTGAAGCTCAAAGCTTACAAGCGGATAGCGTTCACGGAAATGTTCTATCAGTTCTGGAAGTAACTCTGCCGCTTTTAATCCACCGCTGCCGACAGATATAACGCCGCTGATTTCTTCCTGCTCCTGAAACTCACTGTCGATCTTCTTCATCAGCGAGACAACTTCCTCAGCTCGTCTGCGGAGCATCACGCCTGAATCAGTCAGCGTGAGCCGCTTGCCCCTGATAAAAAGCGTAGTATGCAGCTCGTCTTCAAGTTCTTTCATTTGACGGCTAAGTGTTGGCTGAGTAACATGAAGCACTTCAGCAGCTCTTGATATGTTTTCTTCACGCACGACAGTCAAGAAGTATTCCAGTAATCGCAATTCCATATTTAATCGCCACCTATCACCCTGTGCTGTATTTTGAAAAGAGTCATTTATAGTTGTATTATTATAATATCAGAACGATATGAATTTGTCAATCTAAAAAAGTGACTCCGAAACTTGTGAGGCTCTCACGATCACACGAAATGCACACGACTAAACGGCAGTATAACGATATGAAAGAAGCAGCTCCCGCGAGGGAGCTGTTGTTCTTATATTTGAAAAGTCGAATATTATTATCTCCTCATCAAGTGAAGTAGAGATATCATTTCCATAGTGTATGAGGGAGAATTGTTAAGGCGTACTATGGTAAAAATAGCAATTTAATAATGATGGTTTACCTTTTCTTTTTAGAGTGATCCTTCAACGGACGAAGTTTCAATTTCAAAAGTGTATTCATATTTTTCTGTAAATCATCTGCGTTAAATGGTTTTCCGTGTGCAGGAAATATCATATGCGGATGTTGTTTAATGATTCTTTTCCATGATTGTCGATATTGTTGTAAATCTTCAATCCAGATCGTAATGCTTTTTATGCTTGGAAATCCATTCATAGCTGCATCTCCGCAAAACAGTTTATCGCCTATCAGCAATGAAATATGATCTGCTGTGTGACCTGGTGTTTTCAATAACTTATATGGAAAGTGAATGGCTTTGAACTGTTCAGAATCAATTGAAATGAGCCTGTCAAGATATTCTTTTCTGATAGCCGGATACCGGTGATCTCCGTGACCGAATAAGGTCAGAACCTGACAGAACATCCATGCACGAGTAGAAGAACAGCCTCCTTCAAAGGAATTCTGTCCACGTTTCAAGCCTTCAACTGCTTTCGGATGAAGAATCACCTTTGCATCTGTTACAGCAAGAACCTCATTCAGAAAACCGGCATGATCGTCATGTGCGTGCGTCAGAAATATGTATCGGATTTCTTTTGCCTTGATATTATACTTTTTCAGCTTCTTCATAAAATGCGGAAATCCGCCTGCATATCCCGTATC
>JAFZYX010000047.1 GCA_017616055.1 Ruminococcus sp. | reverse complement strand
TGGGCGGACATCTTGCCGTCATAAACTCAGTTGATGAATACGAAGAGATCATGAAGGTCATAAGAACACACGATATTAACAAAGATTACCTGTGGCTCGGCGGTGAGCTTGACACTGCATCATCATACCGCTGGATAACAGATGAACCCATGGGATACACACGCTGGGCTTCTGGTCAGCCTGATTTTGCACAGGGTGATGCAAACCTGATGATGCACACAAACAACGGTTTATGGGAAGATGTTCCTTACGACGGCGTAAATCATGATTATAATAATATGGGATATGTTTGTGAGTTTGAGCCTGAGCTCAAGCTAGACGGCAATGTTGTAGTAACTCCCATGACCATAGCAGACATACACAGAGCAGGTATAGACCTTCAAAGCGGTGATAACTATAATAACTTTAGTTACTCTGTAAAGGCTGAATTCGGTGCCGCAAAAAAGCTTTCTTTTGACAGATATGTTTGCCTTGACACAAACGGCGATATCGTTGACACCGTATCTGCTGTAAGAATAGGTAACTCTGATACGACTGATACAATTATACTCCACGATAACCGCCCAACATATGTTAATGCTCTCGGAGCTTATGTTGTACACTGTACAACAGAAAGCGTTGACGAGGATATGTATATGCTCATCAACGGAAACTGTAAATGGCTAAAGGAATTTTATGACGTCCAGCTTATCCTGGTAAATAACAGTGAGAAACCTCTAAATGACTGTCATGCAACACTCAATGTTCCGACAGGACTTACTCTCTGTGAATCTGACAGCGAATTTAATTTTGGTGTTCTTCCTCCTGGAAGCACACGCGATACTCACTGGTATCTCCGCGGAGATCAGGAAGGCATATATTCACTGAATGCACATGTAGAAGGAACATATGTCAACAGACCTGTGGAGTTTGATTTTACCACTAAGGAACCACTCCGAGTTTACAGCAGCTCGGCACTTAAAATGATAGTTGAGCTTCCGAGATACTCTTACTTCAACAAGAAATATCCAATAAAAATCATTCTCAAAAACGTATCAGAAAATCCAATATATGACCTTTTCAATGAAATAGACAGAATAGATGAAATTTCCCATTCAGAATTCAAAATCACAAGGGACGGAGAAACTAAGTTCCTTGACAGAGATACTGATTTACTTCTGTCGGAGCAAAATGTCGCAGGCATACATGTAAAAGAGCTTCTTCCCGGAGAAGAAGCTACAATAGAACTTCGTATACCGGATCTTTGGAAATCTGTATATGAGCAGTATATCGATGCTGAGATATTTGACGCAAACCAAGCACGTATCATGGCAGCTTTATTAAACGATCCGAATCTTAATCAGATCAATTTTGTAAACGCAATGTACGCTCATTATTTCAGTGAGCTTCCAAGAGAGCATATTCTTAAGGACTTTGTAAAATGCAGATTCTGGGGTTCAAAATCCGATATTGATTGCGAAGTTAAGATCATCGAACCCCAAGGCAACTCTAATGATTCTTCAGTGCACGGAAACAATACCTTACATATTATCCAGAGCCCTGTTGCATATAATTCACTATACGAAGTATATATGGGAAGAAATAATATCAACAGCTTCAGAGATGAGTATATCTATAACATGGATACAACAGAATCAAGAGAGCAGATGACTGGATTTATCGATTATCTGAATAGCTATTTCGCTCCAAACCGTTTTGATAATATTCATAATGTTGTTGATAACCTGCTTATGGTAGTCACACCAAACGACAATCTGGTTGCTAAGGTATATGTAAAAACAGCCGACGGCAGAATCAGAAGGCCAGGCCCCGGAAGAACATATGCAGCTTCTTCAATCATGGACGATATAAGTGACGCTTTCATCATTGAAACAAACGGCACTCCGGAATATGACGAATATGGCAGACTTATCATCACTGAAGAAACTGTTCTTATGCTCAAAGCCACAAAGCCCGGAGAGTATGGTGAGCTTTGCGTTGAGTATCCAGACGGCACTGTAGAGAGCTATTATCTCCGTAGCCCAGAAGAAAAAACGGATGATCCCGACAATAACTTCAAGCTTATAAAAGCTCCGTCAAACGGAGATGCAGGTCTCGCCGTGACACTCGACAGCTCTACACACGAGATACGCGAAAGCATCAACATCAATCCAAACGCAACGGCTATGCTTAGCAACAAGAACACATATTCTGATATCAGAGTAGCAGTTGAAGAAGCAGTTAAGGCAGGCAAAAGCACCGAACTTTCGCTCTTTGGAAACATCACTGTTACGGCTGAT
>JAFZYX010000046.1 GCA_017616055.1 Ruminococcus sp. | reverse complement strand
TCATCCATGCTGCCGAACATGCCCATGAAGCAGTTTGTTATGTAGTCCGTTTCAGAATTCTTGGCAAAATCATAAGTATTACACTAAACGTATTGGGAAAGTATCTGTGACCGGTGTAGTTCTGAATCTGTTTCATTGTAATTGATGTATCATTCGCAAGAACAATAAGACAAATCTGCAGACAGCATGATTACGAAAGATCAGGTATTATCTGCCAATAACTACTTTGCTGCTCTATTCATAGATATGTTCATATATCCTTCTGTGTGACTTCTCAGCGCTGATACCCACTGTGATATTACCATGAATCTCACATTCATAATTACTACTGCCGGATTGTTTACGATATTTCCCCCAAAGCGCTTTATTAAAACATTGCCTTATAACTGAATTCAACATAAAAATATATCAACGGGACTCAATGAGCCCCGTTGTTTTTTCGCTATTCCACTTATGTCATTCTTTCTTTGATTGCTGTTACGATTTATGATTCATACTACAAATTCGATACGTGTTCTATAAGCTAGTCACATAATTCTCATCATTTCAAGATAAAAAAACAAAAAACGGAAAATTTAGTTATATTTGTTAGCAGACAGTATATAGATTCTATGATATGCCTAACGCTTTAGTGCATATCGCCAAAAACATCAAATGCAGATTGACACAAAGTGTATAACATGATAAAATATATTAGATGCACTACTGATATTACTCAATGCTTCAATAATCTACGGAGGAATTGTATGGAAAAAATTATAGGCGGTATAAAACGTCAGTGTTATCCGCTGACGCCCGCACAGATGGTACATATGTACACACTGAAATTCAGCCCGACAGACGAGGTTGTCAACATAGGAACAGGGCAGTTTTTCAAAAAAGAATTGAATATAGCCGCGCTGAGAGAAGCCCTCAACAGAGCAGTCGAAAGATGTGAATCAATGCGTCTGCGTCTATGGCTCGACCCTGAATCAAACGAGATATGGCAGTATGTAATGCCATATAAGAACCAGTTTTTCGAGTATTATGACTTCTCAGACTGGGACGAGGAGACCGCTCATTCTGTTATGCAGAAGTGGACTTCCCAGCCCTTTGATACATACCGGGATGCACTATCGAGAATAGTTATCGTATCGCTTCCCGATGGTTATAACGGATACTATCTCAACGTTCACCATGTATGCGCTGATTCAGCTTCAGTTATTGCCTTCACAAAGGACGTTCTTGAGATATACTGCTCGCTTATGTATCATATGTCGGAGCCTCAGCCGACTTCTTCATATATCGAATCTGTTGAGCGTGACCTTGCATATTCAGGGAGCAAGAGAGAAGCAAGAGATGCTGATTTCTGGCATAAGGAGCTTGAACGGCCTGAACCTATGTTCACGGATTTTACAGGTCCCGGACGTCTCCAGACGCTCCGTCAGGAGAAAAACAATCCAAATCTGAGATGGTGTGTTCTTCCAACCAAGGACAGCGCTGGAAGTACTATCACATACAGCCTTGATGTTGACTCAACGAACAAGATAATAGCATTCGCTGAAAAGAATGATATACCGGTAAGTGCTATAATCCTCCACGCTATACGCACAGTGCTGTGTAAATTCAACAACAATGAAACTGACATAACTATAAAAGATTTCATAAGCAGACGTTCAAGTCTTGCAAACAAGCGCTGCGGAGGCGTTCGTATGCACTGCCTGCCGCTGAGGACTATCATGCCTATCGATACCACTGTTTTGGACTCGATGAAGATAATAAAGGAACAGCAGCAGAAGGTATTTATGCACGCAGACTATTCAGTTCTTAAATATTACTATGAGGAGCGTATGCAATACGGCGGAGATCCGGGAGCTTGCTATCATAGTGTTGCGTTCACTTATCAGCCTGCAAGTGCAAAAGCTCTCGTTCCGTATCTGCGCGATATTCCATTCAAGAGCCGCTGGTACACCTCCGGCAGACAGCCTCAGCCATTCTATGTAACAGCTATGCAC
Source organism: Ruminococcus sp. (assembly GCA_017616055.1). Lineage (GTDB taxonomy): Bacteria > Bacillota > Clostridia > Oscillospirales > Ruminococcaceae > Ruminococcus. The sequence continues at coordinate 2,178 of JAFZYX010000046.1, read as the reverse complement.
CGTCCGGGTGACGGCGGTCTGAACTTCTACTTCGGATATCAGTTTGAAAGTGCAACTCCACAGGAAATAGAGTTCCTCTACTACTATACAGGAAGAGTACTGTTCCGCAGTATCGAAAATCCTGACAAAACAATTCAAGAAATAATGAATATGGTCTGATAAATTATTAATGCAGTACGAGTCCCCCCATTACTGGTGTGTAAGGTTTTACCCGTTAATTATATTGTAACAGGAGATATATTATGTTTAACGAACTAAAAGAAATGATAATGAGCTATGTTTCCGTCTCTGAAGACGAGATAAAGGAAGAGGCAAGATTCGCTGAGGACCTCGGCTTCAATTCCTATGATTTTATGTGTATGCTTGGCGATATTGAGGATACTCTGGATGTAGAGATAAACGAGAGTGAGGCAGCCGGTAAAAAGACCGTTGGAAGCCTTGTTGAATACCTTGAGGGTCTTTGCTGATGGAAAAAAGACAGACAACCCTTAAAGAGCTTCTTTATGATGCTGCTGAGTGTTTTGGCGATGAGCCATTTATACGCGAGCTTGATGGAAAAAGCTTCCATGATACTAGCTTTGCTGAACTGAAAAGTCACTGCGATGCAGTCGGCGCGTGGATAGAGGATAATTTTTCCGAAGGCGTTCACGCCGCTGTTATTGGTGCAACAAGCTCGGAATATCTCACAGCATTTTTTGGCATTCAGGTATGCGGATGTGTTTCCGTCCCACTTGATAATGCCAACAATGCTGAGAGAATTGCTGACGAGATAAACCGATCTGACAGTACCATTGTGTTTATGGACGATCGCCACGCAGAAGAGCTTGAAATATTCAGAAAACTATGTCCACAGGTAATAGTTTTCGTACATCTTATGCACAGTACTGAGGGTATGCTCTTTCTCGGCGACATTGTTCAGGAATATGCAGGAAGGATTCCTTCAATAACTCCTGCCCCTGAGGATCTATCCGCTATTCTCTTTACATCCGGCACTACCGGAAGGAGCAAGGGCGTAATGCTTCGCCATTCAAATCTTGCAGACAATGCTACCTGTGAGCCTGACCTCGGCTATCACGGATGGAAGCGCCTTTCCGTTCTGCCTATACATCATGTTTTCTGCTTAACCTGTGATATTCTTACTTCATTGTGGTACGGAAGAACCGTATGCGTTAACGATTCGCTTATGCACGTCACAAGGAATTTAAAAAAGTTTCAGCCTGATGATACGACCTTTGTGCCTATGATATCTGCATCAATCCTCAACCGTATGGAGCAGATGGCTGAAAATGGCAAAGACCGTCTTGAGATAGGCCGAACCGTTTTTGGCGATGACTTCAAAGTTATCTATTCCGGCGGAGCATACCTCAGCCCGGAGATAACAACAGGCTTCAAAAGCTTCGGTATAGACATCTCTCAGGGCTATGGTATGACGGAGTGTTCGCCACGTATCTGCACAGCCGTTCCGAACAACCCCTTCCCTGAATCTGTAGGACGTGTAGTTCCCGGATGCGAGGTAAAAATCGTTGACGGCGAAATAAGGGTAAAAAGCCCCTCTGTAATGAAGGGGTATTATAATGATCCTACTGAGACTGCAAAATCCCTGACAGAAGACGGCTGGCTTTGCACAGGCGATCTCGGATATGAGACGGACGGCTGGCTGTACATAACAGGAAGGAAAAAGAACCTCATAATCCTTGCAAATGGCGAGAACGTTTCGCCGGAGGAAATAGAGAATCAGTTTGCATTTTTCCGTCCGATTAAAGAGATAATTGTATATGAAAGCCAGCAGAAGATAACTGCTGAGATATACCCTGAACCTGAATACGTTTCCAACGATATACAATCTGAAATACAGGCAAAGGTAGACAAAGTCAATGAAACCTTTCCGCCTGCAAAACGAATAACTCGCATAGTTTACCGTGAGACAGAGTTTGAAAAAACAGCAAGCAAAAAGATAATTCGTTCGAACGTGACTGGCCCATGATACACCTAATGTTTCAACGCCTGTTCTTTGTTTATCTATATCACGGCAGAATACCCCCGCTTCTAAGCGAAGTGAAAGAGGGGGATGAATGCCGGATTTTCAAACCAATACTATAGATAATCAGTAAAACATATGATATAATAGATACATAGGAAATATCCTAAATCTAAAAGGAAGGAGAAAAACCATATGTA
>JAFZYX010000045.1 GCA_017616055.1 Ruminococcus sp. | reverse complement strand
TTTACTCGTTTGACTATGTTTCAGATGTTGAACGACGTATTATTGCGGTTGCTTGAACATATCATTGCTATTTGATTATACTATATTATTCACAATTTGTCAATCGGTTTTCAACTATTTCTAATAATAAAATGAATAAACTATGAACAAATTTGGGCACTTCGCGCTTTTTTTTTACACTTTACGCATTTTTTATTGCATTTATCCGACCAGTATATTATAATAAAAATATAGCGCAGGGTATGCACCTCCTCAGCGAGCAGGTGCGCCTTAGAGCGCAGTGGGATATTAGGTATCAAAAAGGAGAAGGGAAATGTATGAAATGCAGTGTTATAATTCCCTATGCTTTTTCAACTGAAAGGGCAGTAAGACTTTTTAATTCACTAGAAAACCAGGACTTTAGTAAGAGTGATTACGAGCTTATCTTCGTAAATTACGGTAAACAGGACAGCTTCGAGGAATATATCGAGAAGAACTCCCATAATCTAAGAGTACGCTGTATTTCTTTCTACGGCAAAAGCATATGCGAAGCAAAGAACCTAGGCGTTAGAAAAGCTTCGGGAGAACTGGTCATATTTTTAAACGGTGATGAGATTACCACAAGGACTTTCATATCAGGTCATTACAACACTTATAAGGAAATCGGCAAACCTGTAATGCAATTTGGTCTCATAAAGCAGGTTTTCGAGGACAATACAAAAAACTCGGACGATAATTCAGAGATTTTCAGAAACGGTATCCGCTACTGGCTCACCGAACCGGAAAAATATGGTCTTGATAAGAACAAAAGTTATTACTACATAAAAGATATCCGCATAAAGATGATGGAGCCTTATCGCTATGAATTTGATAAGGTGCATTATAAAATGATATACGCTCAAACTTCAAATCTCTCTATTCCTATGGAATGTATCAGGCGCTTCGGTGGACTTGACGAGGAATTCTGCGGACAGGAGATTGAGGACTGGGAGTTCGGCTACAGAATGATGAAAAACGGTGTCGAACTCATGTATAATCCACAGGTCTCTGTACTTAAGCTATACGAAAAAGAGAAATTCGACAGCAAACGCTACAGTGAATGGAAAACGAATCTCGATACCATGCTCAGAAAGTACAACGATAAGTTCCTTGACGAGCTTATAGAGTTCAAGAGCTTTTTTGATCCAGTTCGTAGAGAACGTCTCAGAAAAGCAGAACCCAGTAAAAATATCTGGCTTGAAATATACAAGCACATTGAACTATCCGCAGGAAATAACACCTTTGCGGAAGCTAATTGACGCTTTCCCCCCAATACAACCTCCTGTCCCTTCCCTGTGTTCATGGGGTTAGTATTCTTCATTAGTAAAAGTCTGGGGGAGTAATCTCTCAGACTTTTACCTCTCTAACAAACGCTCCGTAATCAGGCTTTCAACAGTCCCGATACGGGGCTTTTTTATTGCTATTTTTTAGTATATCCACATTTATTCTCAAGATTGCAGCAGGAGATGATATATCCGGATCACCTAACGCACAAATTCGCAAGAATAGACTTGCTTTTTTTATTAATTATTGATAAAATAGTATTGTCATCCATAGTCTGAACAAATGAAATGAAGATAAGAGGAGGAATTGGGCTATGAACAAAAATACAAAGCGTATCTTGTCTGCATTTACAGCCTGCACTATCATGTCATCAATGTTTGCTGCTGTACATGTTCAGGCTGTGGAAGATAATGATACTCTCACACATGAGGTCATGATAGAAGACGAGTTCTCAAAGAGCTACACAGAAACATGCAAAGGCACAGTAGGTGATTACAGCTTTACCATGTGGAAGGAACCAGATAACGGCGAAGCGGAATTCATGCCCAATGAAAATGGCTGTTTTGAATGCTTGTGGAGCGATTCCGAAGAACCCGAATTCTCTATCGGTAAAACGGTAAAGGCCTGTCTCGTCAATTCACACTCGCGAAATTATGAAGATATCACCAATTATTATAATGGTCTCTATTCATATTATACCTATGAAGAAGGCTTTGAATACGGATCCAAGGATCTGACCATTGATTATGAAGCCGATATCAGCTCCGACGGCGGATACTTCTTCGGAGGTATGTGCAAAGTTACTGCTGCAAATGGAAATGATCAGACCATTTTTATCGGTGAGTCATATTCGGAAATGGATTTTGTTATGAACAGGAACTTTATCGGCTCCATTACTGTAAATGAAGTGGATTATGATATCTATGACGGTGCTGTTACCGTTAGAGATTTCGAGAATTACGATCCAAACGCATTTCCGCATAGCGAAGCCGTTTACTGGATAATGCGCAAGGAAAGTATCGATAATAAAGCTACCGTTAAAGGTACTGTCGATTTTAATAAGATTATTACTGCATTAAACAATTACAAGAATAATTTTGCTTTCTTCAGAATAATAAGCAATCCGTCACTTTGTGTAAGAGGATTCGGGAAAAGCGGCAGTGTAAAAGTTACTAAAACTGAAACAAACATTGAAAACTATCCCGATGAAGAGCTCAGAAACGGCGAAAAAATCAGCCGCGGCGACGCAGTGTGGACTCTCGAGCAGAACGATAAAACGACTGGCAAGGCTGACGTTGCCTCCAACGGAGATTTGAAATATCACTGGGCAAACGATTACGAGGACTCTCACTGCTTTATAAAGGGAAGCATAAACACCGTTGGAAAGTATGCTATGGATTTGGATACTACAATTTATGGCACAGGCGCTTTCAGTATATCTGCCGAAGGACAAAAGCCCAACAAATATGCTTTCGGATTCTGCGGAACTATCGGCAAGCCAAATGTTGAATATTACGTAATTAATTCTTACAGCGATCCCGATATACTCAAAAACGCTGAGTTTATCGAAAAAATCAACACATATAACGGCATTTTTTCGATTTATAAAGAAACCACCGATATAGATACAGAATACGGAAAAATAGTCAGATTTTTCAGTGTATCACAAGATAATATGTACAGCGATCCGTACAATAGTCAGTATCACCTTGATCTGAAAAACCATATATTTATGTGGAAAGCTTACGGCTTAACTGATGATACCTTGCTTGAATTAAATACATTTGCCGAAATAAGTGGCAAAAGCACAGGCAATCTGTCTCTGAAGATACCATATATATATGTTGAAGGCAACCGCCCTGCCAATACATATTACTATGAAGCTTATAACGAAATTTTCAGCGATTATGACTTATCTGTCCTTCAACTGTATCTGCTCGGCGAGGATTTTCTTCCCGATAATAAGAATTACGATATCAACGATGACGGAGTTATCGACGTGTATGACCTCATCAAGCTTAGAAAGCTCATAGTCCGCGAGAAAGAAGGACTTCCATGGTCAATTGATCCTTTTGTTTCAGATGACAGCGTTGTATCTCGTGAAACAGACTCTTTCGGAAATTGGTCATGGGGAAAGTCGTATTACGACAAAGGCTCCATCGAAGCTGTAGTGAACGAATATAACCTTACAGGTCAGTGGGAAAACTCAAATTCAGCTTATTTCAGCGGATCAGCGGCATGGGGAAATTATTACAACGAAGATGATGCAAACTACAGAAGATATCTCAAATATGACTATACTGCCGACGGCAGCGGTTCATTCATGGTTGGAGCCGTTATCTCAACCTCCGATCAGAGAAAACCGGTATTATTCACAAATAACATCTATATCGCAGAAAGCTATAATGATTTCTCATATCTAGACAATGCTATAGCAAGCGGTAATGCATCTGCCCTCGGAACAATAAAGACCTCGGACGGAACAAAGTATGAGGTAATAAAAAACAGCGGCTCTATTGGAACAGAAGTGTTCCTTTTCCGCTCAGAGGCAAAAGCTCTCAAATACAATAACACTGGAACAATTTACTATGACGATTTACTTCGACCTCTCGTGGAACTTGTTCCGGAAATATACGGTAAATATATAACCGTAAGCTTCGGCTCGAAGTGCTTTGATGAGTCGAGAGGCTATCTTAAATGTAATCGCATTGTCACCGAGTTTGAAAACTTTGATTCCAATTATAACTATTGATATCCGATAAAACAAAATGACATAACGCTCAAACGCCCCTTTAAGCTTAGGCTTAAAGGGGCGATGTATTACTTCCTGGTATAAGGGAAATTGCGTAAAGTGTTATAATGTGATGAAGCATAACGTTTTACGGTATGAGATAAGGGAGTTTATTCAAAAACTACACCCCAGCCTGCACTTACCTTTCGGTAAAGACGCATTTTTTCCTTCTTCTTCTGTAACTTGAGCAGATAAACAGCTCCAAAAAGTACAAGAAGCGTAAGAACAACACCGATTATGATTCCGATAATGAGATTATCCTTTAACAGTAACAGAGCTAAAACTACCCATATGATAATCGCAGCTATCAGAATAATAGGAAGGCAGAATGAAGTAAAGTTTCTATTCTTAACCTTTATGTAGTGCTGTATATCTCTTATATTGAAGCATTCATAATTTCGAGCGATGAAGTTATCAGGCTGACACCACTTACAGAACGCAGAAAGATTTTCAAACTTTGCTGTATAATCCTGATAATCGTGGAACTTTTCATTATATCTTGTAACTCGGTAATAAACTATTACAGCCTGTCCCTGTTGCTCGGCATCCATTACATGGATTATCGTGCCGACCTCAGCCTGACCGCGCATTGCCTTTGTTACAAGAAACTTTCGGTCAACCGCTTCATCAATATTGAGCAAATAATTCATAGCTATCCCTTTCCTTAACGCAAAATATATTCTCGTACACCTTAAAGGTGCAAGGTAGGTTCAAAGTAATGGTTTAAAGTTCTGTCGCAGTGATACAAAGTAATTATAACACATAAATACAGAAAATGCAATACCCAAAACTTTGGTAATAATTGCTAAGCATTAAGACCATTTGTCATTAAAATGACCAAAACAAATCAAATCTTATTTCTTTAAATTGAGATTTGCCTTTGCAATCTTCTTTCTGTCCTTTGCCTGCTTGAGCATATCTTCTTTAGACATACCTGCGTCAACGGATGAATCTATACTTGTTGATGTATCATCATCGTCTGTGTCAAGGAAGCTATTGAGCCTCTTTTTGAATGCGCTTTCTCCACCAGGTTTGGAAGTGAGAGTAACGCTTACGCTTTGAGACTGCTGATACACGCTATTTCTAATAGGTGCTGCGCCACCGTGAACCGAATGGCCTGTATATCCCTGTCTATAAGGAGCAGCATTCATGCCCTGTTGGAAGCCACCCTGCTGAGGATAACCCTGCTGTGGATAGCCACCCTGCTGAGGATAACCTGGCTGAGGATAACCTGGCTGAGGATAGCCTTGCTGAGGATAACCCTGCTGTGGAAAACCTTGCTGTGGATAGCCACCCTGCTGAGGATAACCCTGCTGTGGATAGCCGCCCTGCTGAGGATAACCCTGCTGTGGATAGCCACCCTGCTGAGGGTAACCCTGCTGTGGATAGCCACCCTGCTGAGGGTAACCCTGCTGTGGATAACCGTGCTGCTGATTTGGATTGATGTTCGGGAATCCACTTGCACCCTGCATCTGAGCCTCTTCAGGATGCTCATAGAGGGAATTAGGAGCATTTTCCTTATTATCTGTTTCGTTATTGAACGGATTAGTAGAATCAACGTCTATGCTGTTTGCAAATTCAGCAGGTGCACCAAGCTCAGCCTCATCATAGCCGCTGAGGAAATCAGGAGCCTCAGAAGCGGGAACAAGACTTGCGGCAGAAACCGCCTCATCCTGTGAGAGAACTATTTCACAGCTGCTGTTATCAACGCTTGAATTAACGAGGATGCCTAATGCCTCGTCCTCGGGTCTAATATAGATGAAATCGTCAATTGAAATGACGATAAGCTGCTTGGCAATAACGCGCTTTGCAGTAACAACAGACATTATTGCTATCTTTTCAGCTGAAACATTCTCAACTGCGCCTTCGTTTATAGATACAGTCGATACGCCAGAATAGATATCACCTGTATCTGCGATGATAAGGCAAAGATTTGCATCATACTGTGTTAGCTCTGGCCTATTCTGCTTTAAAGTTTCTGCAAAGTTTTTGGCTGTATTATATAATGAGCCTATTTCCATAAAAAACACCACTTTTCTTTAAATATTGAACGCAGTTAATGCGTTTTAGCCTGACTATCAAGGTCATTCAACCTCGACATGCTTACTTAGGGCAGCTGCCTTTCTATCAGCAGCTGACTTCTTGTTTTCAGCCACACGCTGATTGATAAGGTCTAGCTTTTCTTTAAGAAGAGACTCGTTATAGATACATGCAAGCGAAATATCGTCCTCTGTACCAAAATGCGATCTCTTGCTGAGATTGTTTTTTATGACAGTCTTGAATGTCTCAAGATTTACGAGCTGACTTGTGATTATGGTATGATAATCGAGAAAATCATGCTCGCTTCCAAATGAAGTATAAAGTCCGTCGGTAGAACCATAGAGTGCTATTAGCCTCTTGTTGGGAGCATAGAAACTGCTAAACATTCCCGCTGCATTTGAATTGCATACAGAAGCAGTTACGTTTGCAGGTGCAGCCTCATTGTATTCCATAGGCATAACCGCCTTGCCATCCTCAAAGATAGCTACAAGGCTTCCGTCACCAATCTGTACACCGAAAGTGTAGCCATCGCCTGCAACAGCAACAACGAGAGTAGAGCCATAGTAGGATTCGGGAAGTATAGCCTCAAACTCTTCCTCTGTGAACTTACTCTTTTCCTCTTCGGTAACAGGGTTTTCCGCAAGGTGCTTTTCAACCTTTACATTCCAGTTTGAAATGATCTGTTTTTCTATATTCTTTAATATTAATTTGTAATTATCAGGAAGATTAGCTTCCAGCGCCTCACGATCCTCATAATATCTGTCTACGGCCTCAATAGCGGCTTCGACTGCGAATTTTGAGCCAAGGTGACTTCTGAAGTGCTTTTTGCTTCCGTGTCCGTCGGCAACGACAGCGATAGCATAATGATCTTCTGCCTTAAAAGCAGAACTGTCCTGACAAACCAGGTTCGTTTTTTCATGACTTGCGCCCATTACCGAATGGCTGAAGCCGTTGAACATATTTTTTCAGTCCTCCTCAGGAATTATTTCTGATAGTTTATTACCAGCCTGTATCGAACGGTACATCGTCGCCTTCGCCGTTAGTATTGACAAGTTCTTGAATCTGCTGACCAAGAAGCTTTTGCTTCGCGGCAAATACATTTTCTTCACCAAGCTCCTGTCCTGTATCATCAGAGAGAGTCATACTCTTACTGCCTATCTGAGCTGATGTTACAGCGATGATCTTGATCATCTGAGCAAGCTGGCCGCCTGAATATGCATGAACGACTGTATCCTTGGAGCCTGTAAACTCAGCGAGAATATTATCGTTTGCTTCCTGACCGATACCAAGTGCAGCCTTGAGGCCAAACTTGTACCAGCTATTCGTCTGAAGTTCTCTGAGACCTTCCTTGTAATCATCAGAAGGATATCCGTCTGTCATAAGGAATATAACAGGTGCGAATGAGAGCGAAGGCGAATTTAGGAAACTATTTCTTGACATTCTGTGGTTTAGCTCCTTGAATGCAGCACCCATACTGGTAACACCACTCGCACGAAGCCTAGCCCACTCAAAATCCTCTATCGGGATAGGATTAGAGTACATCCATCTTACCTCTGTAGAGAATGTAAGAACAGCGATTTTAACATCTGTATCAGCTTCACCGACTCTGCGTATCTCGGGGATAAGCTCCTCCATTACGGTGTTGAGCTCTCCCATCTTCTTTCCTTTCATACTTCCCGAAGTATCAATCAGGAAGAATACTACAAGACTCTTTTTTGAAACGCTTGTAGCACTTAGGGGATCATCGTCAAAATCGAGAATGCTGTCGTCTGTTTCAGGAGCTGAAGATACAGATGCATTGTTATTCAATTCATCCGAAGGAGTAACGCTCTGGTTCTCTTTAACTTCGGGGTCTGTAAAACGTTCATTGCTCATAATTTACATACATCCTTTCAGTATTACTGCTCTGGCTCAGCAGATTATATCTGTGCTTTAACTTCACCGAAATCGATCTCGAGCCCCTGCCATACGGGGAATCCCTTACCGGGAGCGATATCGTAGAAAACTCCGTCAGGCATTTTAGCCTTCCATTGTCTATCGGAGCAATTCTTGATTCCGAGGACGCCCTGCTTAACTTTATTTTCCACAAGCTCGCCTGCAACAGACGTAAAGTCGTCGGATTCGGGAACTATCTCGCAGGTATAAAACTTACATCCGAGATAGAGTGGCGTGCGGTAGTCGCGGTTACTGAAACCTATCGTAACAAATTCCATTCCGCATTTTGGACACTTGAACGTCTTTTCGTTATTCTGGATGAACATCGAACTGAAATTCGTCCTTCCACAGCCGCACTGGATTATTTCTGCTCTGAGGCGTATGAACAGCTTTTGCCATTCGTTCTCGATAATACGTTTTGTTGGATCAGAAACGCCCGTAGTAAAGGAGCGAACAAAGGCTTCCTTTATATAATCGGGATAGATCCTCCAGAATTTGATGATGTTGTCATGGATACCTCTTACGGGACGGTTCGAATCGTCATTTGGATCATACACGAATACCGCGTTCTGACCATAGTGCTTAAGCTCAGACGATTCTGTAAGGCATACGTCCCTAACGACCTTTTCTCCCTCCATCGGGTCTCCTCTAAAGAGAAGCTTAAAAAGTACAACCGCAAGAGAATACTTATCTGTCTGTACGTTCGGTTTGGCGATTCCTCTTACAATTTCAGGAGCCATATATCCAGGCTTACCGCCGATACCGAAGTTGCTTCCGTCAGGAGCGATATTATCGCAGTCACAAACGAGAACGGCTCCTGTATTAACATTGATAAAGAAGCCTCCGTCGTTAAGATCCTGATAACTCTTACCAGCACGGTGGAGTTGTCTGAAAGCATTTACAATATTGATGACACATGTCACCATAGCGCTGAGAGTATTGAATTTAACGGGACGTTTTACACCGCGTCCCGTGAGCGGATCGATCTCCAGCTTATAGGTATTCAGTATATCAACAAAGGAGTCAAAACCCTCTGGTTTAAGCTCCATGATGTATCCGAAGGTACCATCCTCCGCTTCTTTTGTAAGGTATTTCGGCCACAAGAACTTATTGCTCGGTGGGCCGTCGTTTATATTATTTTGAAGATTCTTACGGAATGCAGCAGGCTTACTCATCTTGTTGATGTCATACCATTTCAACGCCCATTTCTGACCGTTGAAGCGTACGAGATAAACGATACCCTGACCACCGCTACCGATGACACTGAGTACCTTGGCTTTGCCGCCAAATTCCATCTCGACCTCCTGACCTATTTCAAGCTCTATCATATGATCTCATCCTCTCTTTCTTAGTCAAGCTCATATTCTTCAGCCGAGGTCACGAGGGCAAACCTTATTCCAGTGGCTAAACAGTATTTATGAACGTATGAATTTTCAATGCAGTAGATTACAAGATTCGGACAATAAGAGAAAGCATTCGCATCGATGAACTTGATGCTTTCCGGTAAAAATAGCTTTCTTAGCTTATCGCAGCCCGAAAAGGCTTCAGCACCTATACTGCTTACACTCGGCGGTATCTCGATGACTTCAAGGCTTGTACAGAATGAGAATGTACTATCCTCAATCTCAAGGACACCGTCGGGTATCTTAACTACCACAAGGTTCGAACACTGACTGAACGCACCCTGCTTAATTATTCTCAGTCCTTCAGGAAGCTCAAGTCCTCTCAGTCTCTTACACGAAGAAAAAGCATATTCTCCGATAGCAAGAAGGGTTGAAGGCAACTTAATAGTTCTCAACGAACCGAACTTATCGAAGCAGAATGCTTCGAGCTTTGTATATCCATCTGGAATGACGATATTTCCACTGAGTCTATATCTCAGAGCGTTACGCGGCATGAATACCATCTCGTTGATATCCATTGGTTTCTTTTTAACATTTTCTTCCTTTTTGTCTGCGTCATTCTCGTCCTCAGGAAGCACCTTCAAATGTGATTCATAGGGCCAACCTAGCAGGTAGGTATAGCAGGCAACAACAAATTCTGAAGCACTTTCCGAAAGGAAAAGATCACCAAGCATAAAGCTTTTGGCTTTCATTATAGATATTTCATGGTTTTTATCTTCAAGAAGAATTTTAAGAATTCCCATCTTATACATATTAATAAGAAGTCTACGCTCCTTATCATAATCGGGGATATGATCGCTGAGCAGACCTATAAATCTGTCTTGATTGGCTACAGCGCGTGTTCCGTCATTTACAACGATCGCACGAAGCTCATGCTGAAACTCCATAGTATTCTCAAATCCCTCGATATTCTGCGGAACAGGGGCGCCGCAGTTGGGACAAGCAGAAAGCTTCGGGTCAAGTGGTGCGTTGCATTTTTCGCATTGCATGGTCTCTCCTCCTGACTTAAGAATATAGCAGCACAATAAAAAATATGCGTATTTATATTGTTATCACGTTTAGTATAACACTTTTCCATATTGATGTCAAGGGAAAAAAGGGGTGTTATACAAAATTGAATTATCTTTTACAAAAATAGTGTACTGTATTTGTGCAAATTTTTTAAGTTCATTACAGAGCGTAATATCGCCAAAAAATATCAGCAGTAGGATTGGTTGCACCAATTTTTGTAAACTTAATTTTTGATTAAACCGCAGGTATAAAATTGATTAAAATGCATAGATTTTTTTGATTAATTTTGTTTATCACGCAGACTATTGATTTACAAAAAGTTGTTGAAATTCTTAAAGAAATGTGATAAAATGAATTATGGATATCAATAGTGGACTTGTACAGGGGTAATGTCGTAGGCTTACGGTTCGTGAGATATGAAAAAAGAGACGTTTGCAGATATCCCGCGGCAGTATAAGGTCTAATTGATCAAAGGAGGTTCGAAATAATGAACAGAAACAAGAAAAATGGCGTTTTCAGAACCGTCGCTGCTTGTACGCTGTCAGCTGCAATGCTTCTTAGCGGCGGTTGTGGATCACAAGGAGGCTCGGGAAAAGGTGGAAGACCGGGCGGAAAAATTGCAGTTATCACAAAACAGCCTATTGCATTCTGGGATGACGTAAAGCTAGGTGCTATGGATGCGGGAAATGAACTTGGCTATCAGATTATTTACAACGTTGCCGAGGGCGATAATGACTACGCTTCACAGGTAGATTATATTAAGCAGGCAATCAACGCTAAGGTTGACGCAATCGTTATCGCGCCAAACAGTCAGACAGATCTTAACGACTCTCTTCAGTCGGCTGTTGATAAGGGAATAAAAATAATAGCTATCAACTCCAACGTTCAGTCACCTGACCAGAACAATCCTCTCACTCTTTCACTTATAAACTCATCAGATTTTGACGGCGGCGTAACTGCTGCAAGAAATGTCGTAAAGGGTTGGAGAGAAAAAGGTTATGACGTTGCTGACATCCAAAAGATAGGTATTATCGGAAGTACTGCTTCCACATCTGATATGCGTATCCTTGGATTTACTGATACTCTCAAGAGAGCTATAGGTAAGACAAGAAACGTTGAATTTGAAGAACTAAACATGATGGCTATCATCATGGGCGGCGCAGCTGCTGCTATGGGCGGCGGTTCAGGCGACTGGGGCGGAGCTCCCGACGATTCAGCTGCTGATGGTGCTGCTTTCGGTGCAGATGCAGGCGGAGACGCAGCTGCATACGCTGCTGCAAACAGTGCAGATGCAGACACAGAGCAGAACACAGAAGAACTCACGGCCGCTGAGCAGGAGCTACTCGCAAAGCAGAAGGAAAAGGAAGCTGCTGATGAGCGTATCCGTCAGGGCATCATGATGAGTTTCGTTCAGTCTGAACCTGTGTCAAAACGTAAAGAAGCCAAGGAACAGGCAATGAAACTTCTCGGTAGTGACGGAAACGGATTTTCTGTCCTTTTCGGTACAAACACAAATGCTACACTAGGTATCGGTGACGCTATCAACGAGCTTGGACTTTCTGGTAAGGTATTTGCAGTAGGTTTTAATACTGATGACGAGATCATAAGCTATATCAAGAATGGCGTTCTCTACGGTACTGTTGTACAGAATCCTTATGTTATTGGATATGTTGGTGTTAAGTTTGCTGCATCAGCTGTACAAGGCGAACAGTTAACTAATCACCTGAATACAGGTGTTTCCTTTGTTAAAGCTGACAATATGAACGACGATTTTATCAAGCTCATACTTAATCCGTCATCTAACGGCTCATCCGCAAATGATTCTTCCGGCAGTTCATCTGCAGGTAAAAACTAAGAATGGAGGTGCAATTATATGGCAAAGAAGAATAATAAAGGCGCCTCGAGCGGATATGTGTTTGCTGCGATACTTGTTGCAATTATTTATGTTCTTAATACTATTCTTGTATGGAACATCTACAGCAACAATATGGAGCTTAACAACATGACATCAACAGCTAACCGTGCTATCAATCAAATTAACGGAGAGCTGCAAAAAGTTAGTACAAACTCTATTGGTCTTGCTGCTAACCTATATGATAATCCTCTTGAAATCGTTGCCGATACAGAGCGTATCTATGCTAACATTGAAACAAATGAAAAACTGTTTGAAAGCCTTGATTTGCCTGAATCAGTTATGACAAGATATAACTATGCTAAGTCTATGATAGCAACATTCAGAACAAGACTTGAGTCTCTTGGTACCAACCAGCTCGAAAGCGGTGATGGTGCAACAATGACAGAAACTCTCAAACAGGATCTTTATCCTCTCCAGATTACTGCTTCTCAGATGCTTACATCTACTATAAGCATCGTTAATGCAGAAACTAATAAGCTTCTTAGAAGAAACGCTATGAGAGCTTATATCCTTATGGGACTTATGGCCGTCATCGCTCTTCTCTCCGAGCTCGCTATCTGGTTCTTCGCTCGCAGAGCTAAGAAGGCAAGAGCAGAACTCGAAGAGCGTGAAATGCGTCTTGCCGAGGTTGACGCTAAACTTAAGAATACACGTCAGAAGGCAAGTGACCTCGCTGTAACAAACGTTCTTACAGGTATGAAGAACCGTTACGCTCTTGATAACGATATCAGCGAAAGACTCGAATCAGGAAGATTCCAGATCGCAGTATTCGATATGGATAACTTCAGAAGCATCAATGACACTTACGGTTATGACTTCGGTGATGAGTATCTTGCTGCAGTTGCTGAAAAGCTCAAGGAAGAGTTCGGCGATGTTGCTGAAATCTACAACATCACAGGTAACGAATTCTGCTTCGTATTCAACAAGAATATCTCTGAGAGTCAGGCATCAGGTATCGCTCAGAACATCCAGCGCGTAATGAGCAGTCCTTACGAAGTACTGAACCTCAACGTTCAGCTTCCTTGTTCAGGTGCGGTATATCATTACCTGCCTGGCGACTGCCTCAACGTAAACTCACTGCTTGTTAAACTCGACACTGCTATGAGAAACGCTAAGATGAACGGCGGAAACATGATCAACAATGTTATGAATATGTAATATTGTAATAAATTGGCGGCTGTCAACAATGACAGCCGCTTGTTTTTATGGCAAATTGCAGAAAAATAAAGATAATAATTGACATTGCGTAGAAACTGTGATAAAATATACCTATGTTATATGATAGGTAGGTGTTTCGGAGTGAAGAGAGTCAAAAAGAAGAAAAAGAAATATGCAGTCTACAAGTCCTCAACTGGAGCTTACTGCTATCTCTATGTCGATACTCCCGAAGCTCTCGAAGGCACTGGTTTTGAGGACATAATCTCCGAAGAACAGCTACCCGTAGTCTTTGACGGACGCGGTGGATACTACCATTTCAGAGAAAACGATTATGGTTTCCTGCGTATATTTGAGTCAGACAAAGAACAGCCCCTCACTCTTGAGGAGATGTTCGACAAAAATTCTCCTGATTTCAAGCTTGGCTGGATATCTCCCGACGGTGATACTTACTCCTGTGCGTTCACAAATCATAGTAAATGCGCCAGAATGATCGTTGAAAAATACTATCCCGATTCAAAATATCCCGAAACAGAACTTGACAGACAAGGTTGGTTACAGGTAATAGACTCATGGAACGGAACGGAACAGCATCACGGGCAATTCGTATTCACGGATAAGGGAAAGATTACCAGCAAACAGGCTGACCGTCTCTTTGATCTTGGACTTTATGAGAACGAGGAAGTAAAAAAACTCATAGCAGACAGCGAAAATGACTGGTAATTTATAAAACACCGATACTGCACGATAAGATTGGGTGATTTACATAAAATCGCCCTGTTTTTTGTGCAGTTTTTTTATTGACTATATTTCGTTTATGGTGTATAATAATTATGTATCAGTACTCGATAAAAACATTTATTTTGGCTTAATCGAGTGACCGCTGACTGCGGTTGGTTGTTTATAAGGAGGATATAAAGATGGCTGAACCAAGATTTATCAAAACCGTAACCTTCGGCGGCTATGACAAGGAAGCCGTTATAAGAAGATTTGAATATCTTAATGAACAGGTGCATGATCTCAGAAACGAGCTGAGAGTCACAAAGCTTCAGTTGGAAGCTTATAAAAAGGGAACAGAGCCAGAAAAATCTCTGGAAACAGTCCTTTCGGAAGAACGTGCAAAGCTCACACAGATCCAGGTTCAGAACAATACTCTAAGCCTCAAACTAAAAGCAACAGAAGACGAAAACAATACACTCCAGGAAGAGATAAAGAAACTAAAGAATGAAATGGCTGAGCTTAACGACAAGCTCAAGAATGCCGAATCAAAATGTGCTGCTCTTATGGCACAGGACGAAGCTATGGCTCTCAGCAATGTATTCATAGAGGCTCAGAAGTCATCTTCTATGCTAGAAGGTACAGCTAAATCAAAGGCTGCCGAAATTGAATTCAAAACAAAAAAACTTGCCGAAAGTATTGTTTCGGAAGCCAATACGGAAGCAGAACAGATAATATTCGAAGCTGAAAGGACTGCTGCCGAAAAAATTGCAGAGGCAAAAAACCAAGCTGAAGAAATGAACGTAGCTTCAAATAATCTTAGAGCTTCTATTCTCGAAAACGTAAATACACTCAAGAAACATATGGGACTTGTAAGAGACTCACTCGAGGGCTTCCGAAAAGAAGGAATAAGCCGTCTTATTGAAGCTGACGAATGCCTCAACAAGACCGAGGCTACCCTCAAGGAAGGCGGAGTTCCCGTATTCAAACAACCAGAGATATTTGAGCCCGAAGTTCCAGAGAGACCTATACTGCTCTCTGATAAACTGAAAAATGACGATGAAAAGCGCAAGCAACAGGAAGAACTTGATAAGCTCAAGCAGATGGCGGAATCCATAGGCGCTAAAAAAGACGAAAGCTCTAAGAACGATGAGAATAAAGACACAAACGCCAACGACACCAAAAAGAGTGACGATAAAAATGAAGGCAGTGAAAAGAAAGGAAAAATAGACCTTGCCGCTCTTGCAGCAAAGGCTAATTCCATTGGAAAGAAATAAAGCAAAATAAGTTTCTTAAATGTCATAAGGAGTTTTTATAATTATGAGTGAATTAATCATTGTAAAACCTGAAAAATGCGTGGGATGTAACGCTTGCGTAAGAGAATGTCCCGCACCCGAAGCCAATATGACAAAGCAGCTGGAGGACGGCCGTTTTATCACTATGGTTAACCCTTCAAAATGTATCGCCTGCGGCGAATGTGTTAAGAAGTGTAACCATGGCGCAAGAGATTATATCGACGATACAGACGAATGTATCACCGATCTTCTCAAGGAAAAAATCATCATTATGGCTTCTCCTGCTATTAAGACCATTCTCCCAACAAAGTGGAAGGGTGTTCTAGACTGGTTCAAAAAGCAGGGATGTACTATATTTGATGTATCTCTCGGTGCTGATATATGCACATGGGCTCATGCAAGAACTATCGATCAAGACAAAATCGGCAACATCATTACACAGCAATGCCCTGCTATAGTTAAGTATATCGAAATTTACCAGCCTAAGCTGCTTCAGAACCTTTCTCCTATACATAGTCCTATCGCATGTAGTGCTATATATATTGAGAAATATCTCCGTAGAAATAATCCTATCGCTGTTATTTCTCCATGTATTGCGGAGGCTTACGAGGCAAAGGATACAGGCCTTATAAAGTACAACGTTACTATCAAGAAGCTTCTTGAATACTTCGAGAGAAATGATATAATTATCCCAATAGATACTTCCGAAAATTACGAATACAAATTCGACGATATGCAGGGACAGCTTGGTTCTATCTATTCACGTCCCGGCGGATTTAGAGATAATATATGGATGCAGGATCCCGATGTTAATATCACAAACTCCGAAGGTGTACACAAGGTTTTCGGCGAAATAGATATGTATGGAAGAATGCCTGAATCCAAGCACCCTAAGGTATTTGATGTACTTTCATGTGAATTTGGCTGTAATATAGGACCTGCTTCAGGCACAAAACAGACTGTTTTCGATGTTATGGCTACTTCAAGAGCTATCGAAATCGAAGCAAAGAGCCGCCGCAAGTCCACAGGTATCATGGGACGAGGCGATGACAAGCTCTTCAAGAAGTTCGATGACGAGCTGCACGTAGCTGACTTCCTCAGGAACTACAAGGGCTCAATGCCTTCACCTGTTCCGAATATTGCTCAGCTCGCACCTATTTTCGAAAAAATGGGTATGCACACAGAAGAAGACCGCAGCTATGACTGCCATGCCTGCGGATACAATACCTGCCGTGATATGGCTACAGCTATATACAGAGGCCTAAATACTCCCGATAACTGTATCGTTCACGCTAAATCAGTACTTATTGCAAGACACTCTGCCCTCAACAGACAGAACGAACAGCTCGAGGAAATCACCGAAGAAGTTCTTGCGCTTTCTGACAAGCTCAAGCAAAACGTTTCAAATATCACCGAAAACATGGAGAACATTGGCGAATCCACAGCTGCTACCAGCGAGAGAGCTGCAGTAGTTAAAGATCTGCTAGAGAATGTTGTTTCATTCTGTAATGATAACTCCACAATGGATGCAGACAGCGTTTCACAACTTACATCTATTCTTGAAACAACTATCAATGCATTCAGTGCTCTTGATGATAATGTTACTATCACAAATGAGAGCTCAGAGACTATAAACAAGTCCATTAACGATATTATTTCCCTTGTGGGCGATATCAACGGCGTCCTCATCAAGGCAGGTCAGACCGAAAAGGTGGATAT
>JAFZYX010000044.1 GCA_017616055.1 Ruminococcus sp. | reverse complement strand
TCTTCGGCGGACGGCTTGGAGAGTATAAATACTATGATATGGATCAGGTCATAGCGAGAGCTCTTGAGACGATAAAACCTTTGCTGCCGGGCTGAGTTAGCGTAGAGATACATTCGGAAAAATAGAATATAGAGAACTACCTCATTTATGATAAATTAATGTTTGGAAAAACAAAAAATAAATGAAAGGAGTTCTCTATGTACAACAGTATAACAGATTTTGTTGAAAACGGATTATTAAAAATTGAAAAGACAGTCGAGGCCTGTCTAAAAGGGGAAGGGGGATTCTGTGAGCTATCTCAGACGGTTCATGATCAGGTTAATCATATGGAGTTAAATCTGATCAGCGAGATCTATGAGCTGATTGATAATGAGATCAGGGAAAGCATCGCACGCAAGGTCAACTGGAGCATAGAACACAAAAACCAAGAAAAGACAATCGAAGACATCGCAGGAACGGTGACATACAAACGAACTGGATATGTTGATAAAAGGACAGGGAAACACATATATCTTCTTGACTGGATTCTCGGATATGATCCCCACCAAAAGCTGACACTGTCCGCGGCTGCAAAGGTGCTGGAGGAGGCTATAGTAAGCAGCTACCGTAAAGGAGGAGAAGCGGTCAATGATTATAACTGCGTTGATAAGATGACGGTTCTGAGGCTTGTTCATGATACCGAGATAGAAACACCGCTCAAAGAAGCTGACGAGAAGAAGAAAATAGCATATCTTCACATAGTGGCTGATGAAGATCATGTACCGCTACAGTTAAATCATAAGAAGGGTGATTTAAAGGTTGACTCAAACGGGAATAAGATAAACACAATAATGCCCAAACTGATATGCCTGTTTGAAGATGTCGTAGACGAAGCACCGGAGGGTTCAAAAAAGCACAGATATAAACTTGTAGGCAAGCATTACTTTAGCAATACAGAAAAGGGTACCTCTGTAAACTATAACTTCTGGAAGGAAGTAGATGATTACATCTGTGCGAACTATGATGTTGAGTATTTGAAACGCATCTATATAGCAGGAGATGGTGCAAACTGGATAAAAAGCGGATGTGATATACTCGGATCCAAGAGCAGATTCTACCTGGATAAGTTCCATATGATGCAGTACATCAATAAATCCACAAGCCACCTGCTTGACAGCAAGGACGATGTTAAGAGTGAGATATGGCACTGTCTTAATGGTGGATACAAAGAAGAGCTGAAGAAAATATATAGCCAGATACTAGCGGTGACCGATAACGAAAACAAATATAAAGACGTTGAAGACGCTCTCGGATATTTCATGAGCCAGTGGGATGGCATCATGTGCAGGGTTGAGGAAGCAGGAGGCTGCTGGAAATGCTGTGCAGAGGGACAGATCAGTCATGTGTACAGCGAGCGGCTATCAAGGGATCCCATGGGCTGGGTCGTACGAGGATGCTCGCAGATGGCAAAGCTAAGGGTGTTCAAACAGAACGGCGGAAAAGTGATCGATCTTCTGAAATACCAGGAGAGGATAAAACAGCGCCAAGACCGGGAAGAACGAGAAGCTTTGATACGAGACGTACGTAGGAAACACACGGCAGCAGCTTATGAGGAGCGAATACACGGAACCATTCCCGGACTTGATCAGCATAGCATGAAATGGCTCAAGGACGTTATAAATGGACTGATAACAGCCTGAAAAGGAAACAACGCCTAACGGCGTTGCCTTGAAAAGAAAAGCGCCAGAGGCGCATAAAAATCCATTTCTGCTTAATTAGAGTTTATCTGCCCGGAGAGAATTGTCAACCCTGCGAAGCACCGCTACGCGGCCATGGGGTTGACCATTCTCTCCAGGCAGATATGATCATCAATAAGCAGAAATGAATTATGATGCTGCAAGCAGCCGCACGAATAAAGGGCTTGCGGGAGCGGAGCGGACGCAAGGCTTCCTTTTCAGAAAGGATGTAGCCGCAATACAGAAACTATGGTAGAATAACCACACCAATCTCAGTTTAGATCATATGAGGTGATTTCTATCCTCTTGTTTCCGAAAGTAATGATACGCTATCCT
>JAFZYX010000043.1 GCA_017616055.1 Ruminococcus sp. | reverse complement strand
TTTTCCTAATATTTTCCTAATAAACTCTTACATTTTTCTTTTTGAAAAATTCAGAACAATAATGACTATTCAGCGAAATCAAGCCATTTCAGGAACTTGATGGAACCTCTCAATTATACCGAAATCTTGACGATTTCGGATTGTGGTCCCGAAGACCGTGGAGCATACATAATCCGGAATAAGTAAGAAGGCAGCCATACGGCTGCCTTTGTATTATATGCTGTTTTTCTCAAGTTTGAGCAATGCTTTCTTTTTATCCAGTCCGCCTGCGTAGCCAGTCAGATCTCCGTCCGCTCCGACTACTCTATGACATGGAACGATTATTGATATGGGATTATGTCCCACAGCACCGCCGATTGCCTGAGCTGACATACGTTCAATTCCTCGCTGCTCCGCGATGATACGCGCTATCTCACCATAGGTCATAGTATGTCCGTAAGGTATCGTCAGAAGTATATCATAAACAGCCTTGCGGAAGGGCGTTGTATGAAGACTTATCAGCGGAGTAAAATCGGGAACTTTCCCATTGAAATAGGTATCGAGCCATTTGCAGGTCTGAGTGAATACTGGCAACTCTGATTCGTTGCTTTTCTCAATAAGATCTTGTGGATAGAATTTCTGCTCGTCGAACCATAAGCCAGTCAGTGCTTCGCCGTCACTGGCGAGGGTTATATCGCCGATTGGAGAGGTATAGTGAAAGATGTTATTCATTATATCTTACTTCTATCATATGTTTTTTAGTGTATATCTCGGACCTTCTACGCCGATTGTTCCGTTAGGGAGAAATCCGCACTTATCAAGCACTCGTTTTGAAGATATATTGTCTTCATTTGTTTCGGCTTCCAGAGCTGTAACATTTGGCTGTTTAAGAGTCCATTCAGATACTGCTTTCACGGCTTCGGTTGCATAGCCGTATTCCTGATACTCATCGTTAATACCGTATCCTATCTCAGCGATACCATCAGGCGAAAGCCCTTTGAAGCACAATTCACCGATATGCGTTCCGTCTTTCAGCTCAATCATCCATATCGCATACCAATCCCACTGTTCGAGATTATCAAGGCAACCGTTCAGCATTTCGGTGTATGCAGCTTTAAGGACATCAACTGTTTGTGCTTCTATAAATACTTCCATCTGCTCTTTTGAGGCAGGGTATAATTTCAAGCGTTCTGTTTCAATCATAATAGTCTCCTTATGGCTGTTATTATATCACACTTGATATTTAATCTGAAAATAATCAAGATAAGCCTTGAAGCGGTCCTGTGTGGTCAGCACGGTATCCGTCAGCCAGCCGCGTTCCTGTTTCCAGTTTTTTAATCCGCGATAGTAGAACATCTTCAGATCGTCGGATATTATAAACGGAACAATGATTTGGCGCAGACACTCCTTCAACATAATAAGCCTGCCTACTCTGCCGTTGCCGTCCTGGAACGGATGTATAGCTTCAAACTGATAGTGGAAATCTATAATATCTTCAAGAGATACGTTTTTTAGGTTGCTGTACTTTGATATGAGCTTCTTCATTCGTGCAGGTACTTCATCGGGAGCGGCAGTAATCTCTCCGCCTACTTCATTTGCGAACTTCTTATATTTGCCAACAGCAAACCAATTCTTCCTGCTGTCAGCTGTGCCTGTTTTCAGTATCTTGTGAAGTTCCTTAATAAAGGCTTCTGTAAGCGGCTTTTCAGCGTTTTCGATAACATAGTCTATGCAGCGGAAGTGATTTACCGTCTCAACAATATCGTCAACATTGACAGTTTCATTCTCAAAACTCAAGGTATTGGTCTCAAAGATGTAGCGAGTCTGATCGTGGGTGAGTTTGCTGCCTTCAATATGGTTTGAGTTATAGGTGAGCTCTATTTGCAGCTTATGGTATATACCGCCGTGCTGATTACTGCGTTTCTGCTCTCTGAGAATTTCGAGCAGTGTCTCAGGACGTTTCCGCTTGCGGCGTTCAGGTCTTTTGGCATCGGCAGGAATTTTCCATGTTTTGCCGATAAGGATAGCTCCTTCAATACGCTTCTCCGCACAGTAATTGCGTACTGTTCGCTCAGATATTCCCCATAATTCAGCCATTTCAGCTACGCTTTTGTATTCCATACCTACACCTCCATGATTATATTATACCATA
>JAFZYX010000006.1 GCA_017616055.1 Ruminococcus sp. | reverse complement strand
TTTGCTGAAAATCTTAGCAAATAAAGGGCTACAGCCCATAAATAAAGGAGTTTTAACATGAAAACTATAAACATAGCAATTGACGGTCCTGCAGGTGCAGGAAAGAGCACTATCGCCAAAATGGTATCAAAACAGCTTGGCTATATCTACGTTGATACAGGTGCTCTGTACCGTACTATCGCCCTTTACATAACCGAAAACAAGATAGCTGACGAAGATATTGAAGCTTCCCTCGAAAAAGCTGATGTCTCCTTAAAGTTCATTGACGGCGCACAGAGAGTTTTTCTCGGAAAAAGAGACGTTTCCGATCTTATCAGAACTCCTGAGATATCAATGGCAGCTTCGCGCACATCAGCTATTCCTGCCGTAAGAGCTTATCTCTTTGAAACTCAGCAGAAGATTGCACGCGAAAACAACGTTATCATGGACGGAAGAGACATTGGTACTGTAGTTCTCCCCAATGCAGACGTGAAAATATTCCTCACGGCTTCCGCAGAGGAGCGTGCTAACCGTCGCTACAAGGAACTTCTCGAAAAGCCTGACTGTCCAACATATCAGGAGATACTCGACGATATTATCAAGCGTGATTATCAGGATATGCACCGCGAGACTGCTCCACTGAAACAGGCTGAGGACGCGGTACTTGTTGATACCACAAAACTTAATCTGGAAGAATCCGCGGCTGCTATCATAAGAATAATCAAAGATACTATAGATTAATGAGTATTGTTTTCAGAAAAGCGGTTCACAATGATATTCCGACTATAGAAGAACTCTTCAAATCAATGCTCATGAGCGTAAACGGCTGTGCCGAAACAGATGCTTATGAAAAAGGCTATCTTGATAAGTTCTTCTCTGACAGTTCTGACGTAATATATGTGTCTGAATCAGAAGGCAGAGTTATCGGATACATCTCAATCGAAGTTTATCCCGACCATATCTATATCGACGACCTGTCGGTGA
This sequence comes from Ruminococcus sp., assembly GCA_017616055.1. Lineage (GTDB taxonomy): Bacteria > Bacillota > Clostridia > Oscillospirales > Ruminococcaceae > Ruminococcus. Next base: position 1,366 of record JAFZYX010000006.1, on the reverse strand, counting down.
ATGAGAAATACCGCGACAATGGAATCGGTACAAAACTGATAGCACTCGCCGAAAAATATGGGGCTGAAAGAGATATCTTCTGTGTCATGCTTCATGTTGAAATCTTAAACGAAAAAGCATTCAGGCTATACAATAGACTTGGATATACCGTTCACTCTACTGAAGGTAACCGCTATAGAATGGCCAAACAATTACAGAGGTGAGACAGATATGTATTATTTAGCAAAATTTGTTGTGAAGGTTTTCTTTAAGATATTGTACAGCCTGCACTATGAAGGAAAGGAAAATATCCCAAAAGATACCACGGTTATATACGCCTGCAACCACCGCAGCAACGCTGATCCTCCTCTTCTAGGCGCAGGCGCCAGAGGTAAATTCGCCTTTATGGCAAAAGAGGAGCTTTTCAAAAACAAGCTCTTTGCATGGTTGATACGCTCTCTCGGAGCTTTTCCAGTTGCTCGCGGAAAAGGCGATACCGGAGTAATCGACACCGCTGTTGAACGACTAAACAGCAATCGCAGCCTTATGATATTTCCTGAGGGTACGCGTTCCAAAGACGGCAAAGTAGGAAAAGGGCACACAGGAGCCGCACTAATAGCAGTCAAGGCAGATAAGCCTATAATCCCTGTAGGAATATGCTACAAAGAAAAGTTGAAATTCCGTACTCCTCTCACAGTAAAATTCGGAAAGCCCATCTATCCAGAAGAATACTGTGAAATAAGCGATAATCCCAATCCGCGTCAGCTTGTAAAGCTCAAAAATCGCTATATGGCAGATATAAAGCTCCTTGTTGAAGGCGAGCCTGAATCTGATATGAACTCAAAGGAGGATAATGCTGATGAGTAAGGTTACAGTTGCAAAATCCGCAGGCTTCTGTTTCGGAGTTGACAGAGCAGTGAAAATGGTCTACAGTGAACTTGAAAACAACACTCATGTAGCTACTCTAGGTCCTATCATACACAATCAGGATGTTGTAAATGATATGCAAGCTAAAGGCGCAAGAATAATCGAGAACGTTGACGAACTCAAACCCGATGAGACTGTAGTTATTCGCTCACACGGCGTAGGTAAGGAGATATACGACCAGATACAGGCAAAGGGCAACAGAATGCTGGATGCTACCTGTCCTTTTGTGTCACGGATTCATAAAATAGTAGCTGAAAAGTCCGCAGAAGGTTACTTTATCCTTATTGCAGGTGACCGAAATCATCCTGAGGTTCAGGGGATAGTTGGTCATTGTGACGAAAATTGTATGGTTTTCAAGGACAACTTTGAGCTAAAAGACTTTTTTGAAAAAAATTATAAAAATTTGCAAAAAAAGCTTGCAATTGTGGCGCAAACGACGTATAATATAGTAGTATGGGGT
>JAFZYX010000042.1 GCA_017616055.1 Ruminococcus sp. | reverse complement strand
TGGTATTGAGCTTAAGTGTACCCTTGCTGCCGTCGTTGCCGACTGTTACAGTTGCAAGGCTGCCTGTAAGTGACATATAGCTCTTCATCATGCTTGTGATGTTGCTGTATCTTGAGTTGTAGAATGTCTCAAGGAGCTGATAGTCCTCTTCAAAGGTCTGCTCGTTGTGAGTGTGCTTTGATGATGGGAAACGCTTGTATGTATCAAGGATCTGCTGCTTGAAGCCCTTGTAGTAGTTGATAGCCTCTGTTGTCTTCTTTGTATCGAAGTTGTAGTTAGCCATATCCATGAAGCTGAGCTCGAACTGCTGTCTGAATGTCTCGTTCTTCATAAGATTTGCGAACGCACCGCTGAGTGAGCCGCCGCCCATTCCGAAGCCGCCGAAGCCGCCCATTCCGCCGCCAAGCTGAGTAAACGGATTGTATGTAGGACCAACTTCGTTAATCTTGTCTGCAAGGCTTGCGCTGTACTCTGTATCAAACAGTACCATACGCCACTTGCCGTCTGCATAAGGATTCTCGGGATCAACCGTATCTGCACGCCATACTCCTGTATTGTTGCTCGGCCAGTCATGGTTGCCCCAGTAGATCTGAGCTGCGAAATAATCTATGAAGCTCTGAATATCAAGCTCTGCGCAGGCTCTCTGATAGTTTTCGTCAAGAGTCATATCGACCTTAGATAAATTGCCGAGGAGATTGTTCCACTGGCTGAGGTCCTGATCGTTGCCTTCCTCAAGACTACCGTTCTTGATGTATGCAACATCGTTCTTCTTAATGCCATAATGCGACTTAAAGTAGTCTGCATTGTACTTCTCCATGAGCTGATAGATGCCCCAGAACTCGCCGTCGATGAAGAGTATGCACTCGCTTGTTGCCTGAGTAGTCATATCTCTGTCGGATACAAGGGACTGGTTTACAGAATCACGGAAGAAGCCTGCCATGTTGTCATTTCCGCCGTTTCTTATTGTGAAGCTGTCGAACTTGTCGATGACCTTATTGTTCTTTTCCTTGGTGGACTTGCCATCAAAGAGATCATATTCAACACTGCTCTTGCCGTAATCCATACGAGCAAAGATGTTAAAGCTCTTCTGAGCCCATGCACGTGAAGCTGCACCCTTTATTCTGATGCCTACGTCCTGTGATACAACGCTCTCTCCGTTATCGAATATCTCGATATTTGCGGGACGCTCCCATTCAGCACCCTTCATTTTGTAGTTAGCCTGTGCCATGAATGCGAAACCGCCCATATCGAAGCCACCCATGCCGCCGCCTGCACCGCCGAAGTCAAAGCCGCCTGCTGCTCCGCCCTGAGCTGCATCACCGCCCTGAGCTGCATCACCGCCCTGCTGGCCGCCGAAGTTGAATCCGCCGTTCTGACCGCCGAAATTAAATCCGCCGTTCTGACCGCCGAAGTTCATGCCGCCCTGCTGAACGTCCTCGTCTGCATTTACTGCGGGGCCGCCTGCTCCACCGAGCTGTACGTCGCCCATGTTGAAGCCGCCTGCTGCTCCGCCCTGCTGGCCGCCGAAGTTGAATCCGCCGTTCTGACCGCCGAAATTGAAGCCGCCTGCTGCTCCGCCCTGAGCTGCATCACCGCCTGCTGCTCCGCCGCCCATGTTGCCGAAGTCCATATTGCCCCAGTCCATGTTTCCGCCGCCGAAGCCGCCCATGCCGCCGAAGCCCATGCCGCCGCCGTTTTCGTCGTAAACCTTACCTGTTACGTAGATACCTTTCTCGTAATCGAAGAGATTGTCGGGATCTGTAACAAGTGAGATGACCTTCATGTTCTTGTATTTTTCAACGTTGGTTGAACCTACGAAATATGTCTTTGTGATGATATCGCTTGCTCTGCCCTGAGAGTCAACAGCTATTGCACGTACAACTGCTGCCTTGAGGACGCCCTCATCGGGAGCGAGGTATTCTGTCATAGCTGAGATATCCGTTCTTGCGCTGAGCTTGTTGGGCTGGCTCGTCATGTCCTGAACTGTGATAGGACCTGTGTATCTCTCTGAGGAAGCTGTAGGATCACTTCCGTCAAGTGTATAGTAAACTGTTGTGCCCTGTGGTGCTTCAAGTGTGAGGGAGAAGCTGTTGTTGTAGAATCCGCTCTCTGCGGAGAATCCGGGAGTTCTTACTGCATTTGAGCCCTCGGGAGCGCTGTTTGCTGCCTCGGGAGTTGTTGATAGCACGTAGAAATTGCCGCTACCATCAGGATACTGACCGTAGGAAGTATCCTTTGCCATATCGTCAAATGAAATCTGTGAAGCTATATTTCCAGAAGCGTCTGTAAGTGTAAGTGTTTCACCACTTGTAGAAAGTCCGAAAGGAGCTATAGCTGCATTTGTTTCACCTGCTGTTCCGTCACAGAAAACGAGTTTTCTGCCGCCTGCCTGAATAGTAGTGCCTGCAGGAAATGTAAAACGATAAGGTGTATCAGCCTTGTCACTTATGCCCCAGCCACTAATATCGACTGCGCTGTTTGAACTGTTGTAGAGCTCAATCCAGTCGTACATACCGCCATCTGGTGCAGCAAAAGTAGTATTCTTTGGACATACTTCATTGATAGTAACAGAGCTTGCTGCATATGCCTGTGAAACAGGAAATAGTCCTGCAGTTCCGAGGAGCATTGCAAGGCTTACTATGCCTGAAGCAGTTCTTCTTGCTGATTTTTTAAACATAACGTATCCCTCCATAGTGATTTTTCATGTTATCGTGATATTAGGCTCACAGAGCCTTCATCTGTTTTTCATCTTGTGTACATGATATAAAATCTTTCTTAAAATAACCTTAAACTTGTCTTAAATTGTCAAAAGCCTATAAACGCACGAAAAATCGAAGTATTTTCGTGATAATTCATGTATTCAAAAATAGTTTTTTTAAGATTTACAGCAAAAAACGCAAAAAACGCACAACTATTCTTTAAGTCCGCAACATTTGGAGCGATGTATAGCGAAATAAGTTAGATTTTCTTAAGATAAAAATGTGTGAAATTGCCTTGACAGCGTAAGATTTTTAATGTATTATGTAAATAAGATTTTCATATAAAACTATGAGAGATTTTAGCTCCCCGGACGTCTAATATATAGAGGGGAGCATCCTGTCAGAAAGGGGGCGCTCATGGACAACGGTTCAATACTCTACCGCCGTTACCTAGACGGTGACGATGAAGCTATGGTGGAGCTTATCCGCATACATAAGGATGGACTTATGCTATACATAAGGGGCATTACAAGCAATCTCAGTCTTGCAGAAGAGCTCATGGAAGATACTTTCTTCAAGCTTGCTGCAAAGAAGCCGAAATTTTCGGGGAAATGCTCTTTCAAAACATGGTTGTTCACCATTGGGCGAAATGTTACTCTCGACTTTATGCGTAAAAACTCGCGCATTTCCGACACTCCTCTGGAGAATCACTATGATATTTCCGACGAGCGCAATATAGAACAGGATTACCTTCGTGAAGAACAAAAGATCTCACTTCACAGGGCTATGGAGACACTCAGTTCAGATTACAGGCAAGTTCTGTATCTTACCTTCTTTGAGGAACTGAGCAACGCTGAAGCTGCTGTCGTAATGAAAAAAAGCAGAAGGCAGATTGAAAATCTCCTGTACAGAGCCAAGCTCGCGCTGAGATCAAAGCTTGAAAAGGAGGGCTTTGAGTATGAAAAACTATAGAGATATAGCAAACAGTGTTTTTCAGCGCCGAGAAGAATACTTAAAAGAAAAGGAAAGAAAGAAGTCATTATTCATAAAGCGCTCTGCTCTCGCTCTCAGTTGCTGCGTCATGATAGTTGTATGCTTCGGAATATGGCGCATAAACAAAATCAGGCCAGACCTTCCACCGCCTGTTAATGATCCTGCAAATGTCACAGAAACTATCACAACAAGCTCCGCTAAAATCACACTTACGTCACTGACAAATACAAAAACGACATATTCTTTAAATACTTCCATTAATACAACTTCAAAAACCACAGCTACAGCGACTTCTGCAGGTTCTTCTCAAACAGCCGATGCTGCAACGTCCAATAATAATACTACTGCTACTACAGTTCCTGAAAACACGACAGTTACCGAGAATGAAACTGCTCTACTAACCACAGTAACTGCAGATGTACAGACAACAAAGCGCACAACTACACCGTCAAAGACAACTTCGCCACGGCAGACAACTACAAAAACGACTTACGTTCCAGAAACTACAAGAAGAACTTCAACGTATGTACCGACTACTACCACTACCCGCAGAACAAATCCACCATATTCAACAACCTTATTCCGAACCACTACCACAACATTAACAACATGGATTATGACAACTTCAACATATACAACTACAACATGGATTATGACTACTTCAACATATGCAACTACAACATGGAGAACGACAACAACGAGCACACCTGTCATAACCACAACATTCAGACCGCCTGTTTTATCTACGACAACATATTTCTATACGACTTCAGTACCGCCTGTTGCTTCAACAACAACTTATGCCGAAACGTCCATTGTGACATATACAACACCTGCAATAAATGGCGTTTATGTAAATGATACATTCTATACTATGACAGGCGAAATACTAAATGATACGGACTATTCTGATGAAACTTGTATTTACGAAGGAAACGATCCTGTTCCGTACAAGGTCTATGCTTATGGCAACCGTAACACCGAGCAATACTGTCTAATTTCATTTGAGGACGGAACTCCGCGGTATGCAGCTATAAATTACGCTTACTTCACATACAGTCCGAAGAGAAGGCCTGATTTCCCTGAATGATATTAATTTTTTAGGTTGTACGTACATGAAAATAGCTTAATGCTTTTCTATAACAAATCGTGCTGAATCAAAGCGTTTTGCGATGTTGGAAATCCCCGTATTTGCCGCAATATTTGGGCAGTACGGGGATTTTGGGGTCAAGTTCTTCATTTTGTCCACCTAATATTTATTTTATCGGTTGTTATCAATTCACATATTATTTATAATAAAGATAAAGCAATAGCGGTTTGCTTGTAACAGCTCCGCAATTAGTGCGGGCAAGCGCAAGGGATATTAAATTTGGAGTGATAAAATTGAATAATGTCAGCAATGACAGACTTATCCACAGTTTTAGGGCGCTTGCCCGACTGCCTGCGGCATAGTCTGTATTCAAGCAGATCAACTCTTAAGGGCAGAGGTGGAAACGTTCGACTTTCGGAACTGTTACCCCTCCCATTTACACAGATCCCATAAAACGGTCAGTGTTTCCACAAGTCCTTTGAGAGTTTTTTATTTCTGTTGTCAAGGCTTTGTCCGGACAGAAAGAGATTCGCTTCGCATGAGAGCTTACCGCGAAAAACTCTCATGTGTATAAATATGCTTATCCTTAAGAAGCTTCACGCACGCTTTCAGAAATGGAAACGTAAAGGCTTCATTTACGATGAGGTTTGGCATTTGATTGCACAAAAGCAGACGGCCCCTCTCCCGTCTGCTTTTGTCCTCGTCTGTTTTTTCAAGTTACAGAGACGCTTTTATATATGCAGCATCAAAGCTGCCAGATATGCTGCGATTTTCAGAAAATCATCGCAGTTCATACCTCGCCTGAACGTTAATGGTGAGGATAATAAAAGTCAACAGACCCGCAGTTGGGAAGACTCTGCACATTACTTCCTTTACCTGCATTAGGGTTTGCTGTTCCGCAGTTCCTGATAGGATAGCTCAGGACGCGTTGTAAATACAGTATCACTCAGAGATCGTACCGAAAATTTACAAAGACTATAGGCGGTCTTTGTGATATATTGCTGTTAATTCCTTTTTTTGCTATCCTTCCATTTTGTAAGAGGGCAAATCAGAACAGTCTTATCTCTTTTGGCGGGGATAGGGCTGTTTGCCTTTTATGAATACATTTTTTCGCACTGCTATTGTTCGATGTAAAGAAATAACAGATTAATTTGTTCCTTTTTGACATTTATTATAACGTAGCTTTATTTCACTTAAATCGCAGAAAGAACATATTAGTTCATGAATGTAACAATAAACGATGCCATTAATTGGCTATTTTTGCCAAAAAAGTTAGTACAAGTTCTCTCAATAAGTTGCATAAGATTAATTGACAGTATCGGATACAGATGATATAATTTTATTATGGGACTATAATGTAGATCATAGAACCAAAAAGGGGATCTTTCGCACAATAATTCATAAATCAATTCTATAAAAGCGCCTTTTAGCGCAAATCTGAAAACATATATTGTAAGTGTATAGTTCCTGAGTAAATTATTAGGGAGATGTGTAAAACATGAATCAGGATTCTATATCCTTCGACCTTGGCTGTAACTTTGATTACAAGCTTTTCGATTTTGTCGATCAGTATGACAAGAAGCATGCCATCACGAGCTTTTTTGGAAAGCTCAAGCATGACGGTCTTCCAGGAGGCCGTACTGCTTCAATCATTCCAGACTTTACTATGGATCAGCTCGCTGATTATGTAAAGGAATGTCAGAAGCGCGACATCACTTTCAATTACCTTATCAATCCTCTTTCAATGGATCAGAATGAACTCGATCCTGATGTGGGTAAGAAGATACGTGATTTCATCCACACAATGTACGACATGGGTATTAAGGCTTTCACACTCAATTCACCTATCCTTATCAAGTATGTAAAGAGAGAGTTCAAAGACGCTTTTGTTACTCTTGGCCTTTATGCTTACCCAACTACTATCCAGCACATTGAATACTGGCGTAACTGGGGCGTTGACGAGATCACTCTCGATCACGGATTCAACAGAAGATTTGATCTTCTCAGACAGCTCCTCACACAGTATAAGGACACTGATCTTCATCTCCGTGTCATCGCTAATAACCTGTGTCTTAGAGAATGTCCCTTCCGTCTTGCACACGGTTGCTTCGTTGGTCACTCAGACCCTGAAAAGTTCTCTATGGACTACTCACTCGTAAACTGCGCATATAAGAAGGTAACGCAACCTGCTGCTATACTAACAGCTGAATTTATCCGTCCTGAGGACGTTCACTATTACAGAGAACTCGCAGAGGAGACCGGCAACAAGCACTTCTCTATCAAGCTCATTGATAGAACAAGAACAACTGATTTCCTCCACAAGGTTGTTAAAAGCTACATGGAAGAATCTTACGACGGAAATCTTCTTGATATCGTAAACTGGCCGCAGGCTAAGACTATCGCTACACGTCCTGATCAGAAGGATCCAAATGCTAACCCTGAGGCAGCAACTGCTGCACCAGCACAGGCAGCACCTGCAGGTGCTGCTCCCACAGGAATGCCCGCAGGTGGTCCTCCTCCATGGGTAATGGAAGGCAGACCTCCAAGACCTGGTGAGCCTGAGGAATGGGCAAAAGCACACGGTATCACTGCACCTCCCGCAGGTATGCCTCCATTTGGTGCAGGTGGCCCTCCAATGGGTATGCCCGCAGGTGGTCCTCCTCCATGGGTAATGGAAGGCAGACCTCCAAGACCTGGTGAGCCTGAGGAATGGGCAAAAGCACACGGTATCACTGCACCTCCCGCAGGTATGCCTCCATT
>JAFZYX010000041.1 GCA_017616055.1 Ruminococcus sp. | reverse complement strand
GATATGGCTGATGCTGTACTTATAATGCAGTCACTTGCAAATCCGAATAAGTTTGGTTTAAATGGAACAAGCACAAACTGCATCACAAAGCAGGGTCAGGCTAACGCTGACTGTGATTCAACCGAGGGCGTTACAACAAATGACGCACTAACAATCCAGCTTTATTTACTGAAAAAAGGCACAATGCCTGCTAAGTAATAATCTAAACCAACCGTTAAACGGGTGGTTTGAAAAAGCCCTATAAGGGTTTGATACTGACACTGTCCCCTTAAGAGGGCTGAGAAAGATCTTCCAACTGCATTTCATTCTCAGCTCCCCTTAAGGGGTTTTTATTTCTTTTTATACTTTTCACCTGTGAATGAATCTTATGTTTCAAAGAAACTTAACTGATCATTTGCAATGTCTCCCTGCAATTGATCTCTGATATATTCTTCTATCTATTTAGCTTTTTCCTACTGTGTCCACATAGTATCCTCTACACTCAAAATGTCGGTTTTCATATTTTTATTTAAATTTGCATGACAATTGAACATCATCAAAGAACTTTTCCCTTTCAGATATCCCATTATGGGTGCTACACTATACTTTGGCTGTATCGCTATCAGCATGTGGATATGATCCGGACATGCCTCTGCTTCGATTATTTCCACGTCTTTCTGGTTGCATAGTTTTCTTAATATTCGTCCTATATCTACTTTGATCTGATTATAGATTACCATTCTTCTGTATTTTAGTGCAAACACAACATGGTACTTTCAATTCCATTTGTAATGTGCTAAACTACTTATATCGTCTCTTGTCATGACGATACCTCCTTTGCTATTTCAGTTTGGTTGGCAGGCCATAACTATTATAGCATGGGAGGTTCTTTTTTTCTACTCATAGCTAAGCTTTCTGAATCCCCAGTCGAGCTGAGAGGATTCGGAAGCCAATAAAAAAACGGAGGACAAAAACTGTTCTCCGTTTTATATTTACAGATATAAATTATCACATTAAATCCTTAAGCTCATTTACAAGAGCAATATCCTCGTTATTAATCTTGAAATTTGTTATAATAGACTTGTTTTCTGGGGATACTATTTTTATTTCAATAATACTCCCCTCCTGTACTGTTCCGGCAGCCGCCTTGAAAAACAGAGGAACCTTCGGATGATTAACCTTAAATCTATCAAGAAGTCCCTTGAGCTTAAAAACATTCATCGGATTCATATTATCACCTCTTTACTTATGAACAGCGTTCGGGCATGTCGCGCTTTAGCAATAACTGAGCACATATACCCGTAAAGGCTCCAGCAATACAGCCTGATATAATAAGTATAGGATAATAGGAAACTACAACAAACGGACCAATAATCAGAACCGCAACTATTATCTGTCCAGTATTGTGAAGAATAGCTCCCACAATACTACTGAGCCATATATACCTGTATGGGATCACCTTTTTAAAAAGTAGCATACCTGCAAGGCAAAGTGTAGCGCCTGCGCCGCTGTACATCAAAGCAGAAAAATTTCCGGCCAAAAGTGCACCTAGAATCAGTCTCGCTACAACAATGAGAGCTACCTCCTTAGGGCTATACTTGTATACGGCATAGACAGTAATTATATTAGCAAGTCCAAGCTTTACTCCGGGAAGAGGTATCAAATTAGGGAAATGCAGCTCAACTATAAATATTATAAGAGCCAAAGCTGTAAGTAAAGCCAATCTTGTAAGTTTTCCTGCTTTCATATCAGCTATTCTCCTTATTCGCAAACCTTATAACTAACTTATGAGGTAAACATACGATGGGAACACCCTCGTAACGTAGAACTCCAGTATGAACACAAGTCTTATCCGGACAATCAGCATCAATAATACATATCGTTCCATCTTCAATCTTTACATCGTTCCAGCCACCATTGGGACATTCAATACGAAATGTTCTGTCCTTTTCATCAGAGAGATCAAACGAATAAATTACTTTATTATCCTGCAATACAACTACATGCATATTATCAGACTTTCTTAAATTCAGAATAATCACAATAAAAGAACCAATAAGCATCAAAATAATTATTGCTCCTATTATTTTTACACCTTTAGTCAATCTGTATCACCTCTGCAGGCATTGAACTAACATTTTTTAAATGTTCTGAAATCCCATCAGTATAATATATTTTTTCATCTTCTGATACGACAATAAAATCATAATCGGTAAAATCCTTCATTATTTTCGAAGCCTTATCTAGCCCTGCAACAAATACTGCAGTTGAAAGAGCGTCACAGATGATACCACTACTGCCAATTACCGTAACCGAAACATAGCCGTTATCCGCAGGATAACCGTCAAAGGGATCTATTATATGACAGTATCTTCTCCCGTCTTCTCCAATAAAGAAACGCTCATAGTTTCCAGAAGTTATTACTGCTTTATCAGCAATTTCTAATACACACATATCCGTTTCAGGGTGAAATGGATCTCGTACAGCAACTTTCCAGTCCGAACCATCAGGTTTTTTTCCGAGAGTCTGAACATTACCGCCAAGATTGACTATCGCTGATTCAACTTCATATGAACGCATGATATCAAGTATCTTGTCACCTGTATACCCTTTTGCGACTGCTCCGAGATCTATCTGAACATCATTAGCAAGTTGAATATTATTACTGTCAGTTTTTACTTTAGAATAACCAACGTTATTTAAAAGCTTGTTAATTTTAGTCTTATCAGGAATTTTATAATCCCCTGTTGTAAATCCCCACTCCTTAAGAACGGGATAAACTGTAATGTCAAGGCAACCATATGTCTTTTCACACATTTTAAGTGTTTGATCTATCACTTCTGCTGTATCATCGCTCATTTTAACGTTGTTTCCATTTGAATGGTCAATCTTCCATATTTCACTTGTCTCAGATGTTGCGGAAAGCTCGGATTCAAGTTGCAAAATTCGATTTTCAGCATCATCAAGAGATTTTTCAGCATTTTCACCGTAAGCCGTCATATCCATATATGTATCCATTGCGAAAACATCACGTGTACAGGAAACCGTTTTTTCTTGTATTGTATCTGTTTCAGATTTACATCCGCCCAAAGCCAGCAAAATACATATTAAAGCTGCAATTTCAATTATTTTATAAGACATTTATTTTCTCCTATGATAGACTTTAATCATTATATCACATTCTGTTAGCTTTTACAACCATTGAAGTTAACCATGTATAACAAAAAGCGGATCATCAGATCCGCTTTTATTAATTATTTCTTGAGTAAGCTCTTTCCTGTCATTTCAGCAGGCTGTGGAACTCCCATTATATCAAGCATAGTTGGTGCAAGGTCAGCAAGCACACCGCCTTCAATAAGTTCTCCTTCAACACCTACAGCAATAAGCGGAACCTTATTTGTTGTATGAGCAGTGAACGGACTTCCATCTGGCTCCATCATCTTGTCTGCGTTACCGTGGTCAGCTGTAATAAGAGCAGCACCACCTTTAGCAAGAATCTTGTCAACCATACGTCCAACACAGGTATCCGTAGCTTCAACAGCCTTTACAGCAGCGTCGAAAATACCTGTATGTCCAACCATATCGCAGTTTGCATAGTTAAGTATAATAACATCATACTTGTCTGAATCAATAGCTTCGCATACAGCGTCACAAACCTCATATGCACTCATTTCAGGCTTAAGATCAAATGTAGGAACATCGGGTGACTTTATAAGTATTCTGTCTTCACCCTCAAACTGTCTTTCCTCACCGCCATTAAAGAAAAATGTAACATGAGCATACTTCTGTGTTTCTGCAATACGGAGCTGTGTTTTGCCAAGCTTTGAAAGGTATTCACCCATTGTCATTGTGAGCTGCTCAGGAGGATATGCAACTGTTACATTAGGCATAGTTGCATCATACTGAGCCATGCAAACAAAACTTACAGGGAAGAAACCATTTCTTCTCTCAAAGCCGCTGAAATCAGGATCAACAAAAGCACGTGTAATCTGTCTAGCTCTGTCAGGGCGGAAATTGAAGAATATTACACTATCGTCAGCTTTTATCTGAGCACCACCATCGATAACAGTAGGAAGCATAAACTCATCTGTAACTTCGTTAGCATAAGAATTCTTTATAGCCTGAACAGGGTCTGACTCCTTAATACCTTCGCCGTAAACAAGTGCAGAATAAGCCTTTTCAACTCTGTCCCATGCGTTATCTCTGTCCATAGCATAAAAACGACCTGAGATAGTAGAAATCTTTCCAAGGCCTATCTTCTTAAGCTCTCCTACAGCTTCTTCCATGTACTCAGCTGCCGATGAAGGAGGAACATCTCTTCCATCGAGAAATGCATGGATATATACCTTATCAAGACCATTCTTCTTAGCCATTTCAACTATACCATACATATGCTCCATGTGGCTGTGAACTCCGCCAGGAGAAAGAAGTCCCATAAGATGAAGAGCACTGCCTTTTTCCTTACAGTTGTTCATTGCGCCAAGAATCGCCTTGTTATTAAAGAATACTCCTTCTTTGATATCCTTGGATATCTTAACAAGCATCTGATATACAATACGTCCTGCACCAATATTTGTGTGACCTACCTCAGAATTACCCATCTGTCCGTCTGGCAAACCTACATCGAGACCACTTGCTCCGATGATAGTATTCGGGCACTCAGCAAAATACTTATCCAGATTAGGCTTCTTAGCAGCAGCAATAGCGTTGCCATATGTGTCGGGATTGTAACCGAAGCCGTCCATGATAATAAGTGCTACAGGTTTTTTTGACATATTTATCCTCCTATAAAACTTTTTAAATACCAATCGTTTTTTTCGACATAATAAGATATGCTGTTTTCTTCACACCAGTCAGTTAGCTTTTTTAGCTGATACTTAACCTCAAAAATACGAAAATCCGTAAGATTCTGTCCGCCATCGTCAACAGTCCCCCAGAACCAAATTATAAAATCCTTTTCATCTGTGATACGTTCAAAGAACTGTGCAAGCTTTTTTCCAAAAGTCTTTGTAAAGGCTCTTTCTGCTTCGTTTTTTTCTATAAACGGAAAAGGTATAGGATCTTCAATAAACTCAGCCTCATCACTATCCTTATCAACTATAATATAAGAATAAGGATCAAACCAAAACTTTTCAGACTCAGCTCTAACAAGTCTAAAAACTTCATAATCTATTTTCAGTACCATAATTCAATGTGAAGATATTTAAATTATGGGGCGGATAAAATCCGCCCACAATAATCATTTTTTATGATCAGCCGTTTACAGCAGCCTGAACGATTACATTGAAGTCCTCAGCCTTGAGCGAAGCACCGCCGATAAGACCACCGTCAATGTTGGGCTTTGCAAGAAGCTCAGCAGCATTCTTTGCATTCATAGAACCACCGTACTGGATTGTTACAGCGTCAGCTGTAGCTTTATCAAAAAGCTTTGCGAGCTGTGCACGGATGAATCCACAAACTTCCTCAGCCTGATCTGGTGTAGCTGTAAGTCCTGTACCGATAGCCCATACAGGCTCGTAAGCAATAACAACATTCTTTACCTGCTCTGCTGTGAGTGACCAGAGATCAAGCTTGATCTGACGAGCAATAACTTCCTCTGTAATATTGCACTCACGCTCCCACTTAAGCTCACCAACGCAAACGATTGGCTTAAGACCAGCCTCAAGAGCAGCGATAGTTCTCTTGTTTACAGTTTCATCGGTCTCACCGAAGTACTGTCTTCTCTCACTATGGCCGATAACAACATACTCAACACCGAGCTCAGTGAGCATATCAGCAGAAATTTCACCGGTGAAAGCACCACTCTTCTCGAAGTGAACATTCTCAGCACCTATCTTTACGTTGCTGCCAGTTGTTGTGTTTATAGCTGTTTCAAGATTAGTAAAAGGTACGCAAGCAATAACCTCAATCTTACCCTCTGCATTAGCAACGAGAGGCTTGATAGCCTCGAGAAGTGCTTTAGCTTCAGGACGAGTCTTGTTCATTTTCCAGTTTCCAGCAATAATTGCCTTTCTTAATGACTTATTCATGTTATTTAACTCCTTTTATCAGAATTTGATTTCATCATCATCGTTATAAGGAAGCATTTTAGCTTCTTCATAAGTATTGTTGCCATTATTGCAACCAATCTTTACGCCTTTTTTTATCGGAGAAAGAAGAAAACCTGTGATAACTCCTGCAAGAAAACTACAAATAGCAAAGAGCCATATTGCAGTATTACTGCTTTTTATTTCCTCAGTAAATTTGCAGTTGCAATTACATTTTTTCATAATAGTATACCCTCCTTATGGCATAATAGCGAATAATCTATCCGAAAAAGATTATGATATCCAGAAACAGAATTATTCCAACCATAAAGAAGCAAGCCAAATTAACTTCAGTCCCCATCGGTGGCCGAGGAATATATTCCTTAATCTCTTTGGGCGAATTGCGATTCACATATATTATCGCTTTATCGCCATATACTGTGAATCCGTCTATTTCAGACGTAAATTTTTCACCTTCAAAGTAATATCGTGCATGATATTTAGCTGTTTCCTCATCTTGCGTAACATCAGCTCTCGTTCTGAACCATTTTCTGCGTGGTGGTGGAAGATTCAATGTTTTTCCAAGTAAACTCCGAACTCCACACCATATAAGAAATACAGCGAAAACATGTACAGCGATAACAATTAAGAAAATCAGAATATAGCCCAAAGAATTCTGTACGCTATCATAATTTTTCATAATAGTATGCGCTCATTATATTAGCAATCAAGGGCGAATATCTCTATTCGCCCTATTGTTCTTTTAATGGTTACTTTTCAGCGATAGCTGCAACACCAGGAAGAACCTTACCCTCAAGGTATTCAAGTGAAGCGCCACCACCTGTTGATATGTGGCTCATCTTGTCAGCAAATCCGAGCTGAATAGCAGCTGTTGCAGAGTCACCGCCACCAATGATAGTTGTAGCATCAGCCTGTGCAAGAGCCTCACATACAGCAACTGTACCCTTCTTTAGAGTTGGGTTCTCAAATACACCCATAGGTCCATTCCAAACAACTGTCTTTGCAGACTTTGCAGCATCAGCAAAGATTGCAGCAGTCTTAGGTCCGATATCAAGTCCCATCTTACCAGCAGGTATCTTATCAGCATCAACATATTCTACAGCGATCTCTGCATCAATCGGGTCAGGGAATGAATCAGCAATAGCTGTATCAACAGGAAGAAGGATTTTCTTGCCAAGCTTTTCAGCCTTTGCAAGCATTTCCTTACAGTAATCAAGTTTCTCTTCGTCAACGAGTGAGTTACCGATAGAACCGCCCTGTGCCTTTATAAATGTATAAGCCATACCACCACCGATGATAAGTGTATCGCACTTCTCAAGGAGATTAGAGATAACATTAAGCTTATCAGCTACCTTAGCACCACCAAGGATAGCAACAAAAGGTCTCTCAGGAACCTCTACTGCATTACCGAGATACTGAATCTCCTTCTGCATGAGGTAACCTACAGCAGTTTCCTTAACGAATTTTGTAACACCTGCTGTTGAAGCATGTGCTCTATGAGCAGAACCGAAAGCATCCATTACGAATACTTCACCATCGATAAGATCAGCAAGCTCCTTTGAGAACTGCTCGCCATTCTTTGTCTCTTCATCACCGCGGAAACGAGTATTCTCAAGAACAACGATTTCACCGTCGTTCATTGCAGAAACAGCCTTCTTAGCATTTTCGCCAACAACAGTATCGTCAGCAGCAAAAGTAACCTTTGTATTAACAAGCTCTCCAAGTCTCTTAGCTGCGGGAGCAAGTGAGAACTTAGCCTCAGGACCGTTCTTCGGCTTACCAAGATGTGAACAGAGAACTACCTTTGCTCCGTTCTCTATAAGCTTATTGATAGTGGGAAGAGCTGCCTGGATTCTGTTATCATTTGTGATAACGCCGTCCTTCATAGGAACGTTGAAATCAACTCTTACGAGAACCTTTCTGCCCTTAACGTTAATGTCTTCTACTGTAACCTTGTTTAATCCTGCCATGGGTATGACATCCTTTCGTTATAATAAATTACATAATTTTATGTTGTTATATAATTAACAACGTACATTTCTATTTTACACTATTTCAAGATATTTTGCAAGTATTTCCTCAATATTTTTCATCTTAAACATGAAAACTTTTTGTTACGGAACATAATATATAAAAAATGCCCTGTTTTACGCAAGGAACTCCATGCTGACACCATAAAAAATATCTGAATTTGTAATGATTGCTGGATGATCTCCGCTCTCAAAGAGATGCATTTTGCTGCCTGGAATCTGTTCAAGCATTTTACCGTAAACTGTTTCATAGTAATTATCAGAAATACTGTACATGAAGCTGTCATTTTTGCTACCTGTTAACAATACCTCTGATTTAAGTTGTGAAAGCGGTCTGTGAAAAAAACTTCCTATCTCTTTTCCATGCTTTATAACAGCTAAAGTATCGTTTCTCACAACATTTTCCCAGTCTTCTCCATGCATAAAAGCATAAAATCCTTTTGCTCCTTCGTCATTCATAGCTTTATTTCGGTCAGATAGAAGATTTTCAGTAAATCTTTTATCTGACTTTTCCCCCTCGAAACTGTCGGCAATTACCTTAGCCACGAGTTCTGGAGCTTCAAGCGCAACATTCAGTGCAACAAGCGCACCGCCGCTACTACCTATTAAATTAGCTTTTTTATAGCATTTGTGTCTCAGGAAAGCTATAACCTGCTTAGCTTCATAAAACCATAAATCTGCTGGAAATTCACTTAGCCTATCAGAGTAACCGTGTCCAAGGAAATCCATCAGAATCACCTTAAAATCATGAACATACTTTTTTGATATCTCTCCGTACATTTTAGAAGAAGCTGTATTGCCATGCAGAAATATTAAAGGGATTCCACTTCCGAACTCCTCATAAAAAATATTTTTACCATCAAAACTAAAATAACTCATACTATCTTTCCTTCTCATGTTTCAATGTATTTCCTTTATTAATTGATTATAGCTGATTTGATATGTTATGTCAATCAAATCAATATTTCGAACTCTGTATTGACAAGTCTGCTGATATACTGTATAATTCTATTAAATCGCAATATTATATAGTGAAGGAAATGTTATGGATAAATTCACCACAGTAAGAAAAGTATTTGAAAACAATAAAAATTCCGAAAATGCCACTGCAATGTCAGCATATATGAAGAACCAATTTGAGTTTTATGGTATTCCCTCTCCAGAAAGGAAAAAACTTTTCAAGGAGTTCATTAAATCCGAAAAATCATATAAAATCATCGATTGGTGCTTTCTTGATAAATGTTATGAAGATGCACATAGAGAATTTCAATACCTCGTTTTCGACTATCTTCTTGACATGAAAAAATATATTAGTTTTGAGGATATCAAAAATATATAACGTTATATTACTACAAAACCTTGGTGGGACACTACCGATTTCCTATGCAAGGTTATAGGGGATATCGGCTTAAGAGACACAAGAGTCAGCAAGCTTATGCTTGAATGGTCAGTAAACGATAATATCTGGCTGAAAAGGACTGCTATACTGCATCAGCTAGCATACAAAAACAAGACCGACAGCGGATTACTTGAAATAATTATTTGCAACTGTCTTGGAAGTGACGAGTTTTTCATAAACAAAGCCATAGGATGGGCGCTCCGCGAATACTCTAAAACTGAACCAGAATGGGTAAAAACCTTCATAAATAAATATGAGGGATCTTTAAGCAGTTTAAGTATAAAAGAAGCAATGAAATATATCATATAAAAAATACCCGAAAGCAGTCATTATTAAAAAATGCCTTCGGGTATTTTTATAATATTATTACTTGAATACTGCAAGCAGGAATCCAGCTGCGATAGCTGAACCGATAACACCTGCTACGTTTGGCCCCATTGCGTGCATAAGAAGGAAATTTGAAGGATTAGCCTTCTGACCTTCCATCTGGGATACTCTAGCAGCCATAGGAACAGCAGATACGCCTGCCGAACCGATAAGTGGATTGATCTTTCCGCCTGAAAGTTTATACATAATCTTTCCAACGAGAAGGCCGCCAACTGTAGAGAAACAAAATGCTGTAAGACCAAGAACCACTATCTTTATTGTTTCAAGAGAAAGGAAACGTTCAGCAGCGGTTGTAGCGCCGACAGAAATTCCAAGAAATACAGTTACGATGTTCATAAGAGCATTCTGTACTGTATCTGAAAGTCTCTCTGTAACTCCGCACTCTCTCCAGAGATTACCAAGCATAAGGCAACCAACGAGAGGAGCTGTCGAAGGGAGAAGAAGAATTACGAACATTGCAACAATAACAGGGAAAATGATCTTCTCTGTTTTCGAAACCACACGATTCTGCTCCATTTTAACTTCTCTTTCTTTCTTGGTTGTGAGAAGTCTCATAAGCGGAGGCTGTATCATAGGAATAAGTGCCATGTAAGAATAAGCCGCAATAGCGATAGGTCCAAGAAGATGAGGAGCAAGTCTTGTTGTAAGGAAAATAGCTGTAGGACCGTCAGCACCGCCGATGATACCGATAGATGCAGCTTCGTTGCCTGTGAATCCAAGACATATAGCTCCAAAGAACGCAAGGAATACGCCCATCTGAGCAGCTGCTCCGAGTAGGAGGCTCTTAGGATTTGAAATAAGCGGACCAAAATCTGTCATAGCTCCTACGCCCATAAATATGAGTGATGGATATACGCCTGCTTTTACGCCAATATAAAGAATATCAAGAAGTCCGCCGTTACGCATAATAGCGCCATAACTATGGTAATCAGGATGATCGTGATTCAGAAAATTGTCCCAAAGATCAAGATGATAAAGTGCATCTGACGAACCAGAACCAAAATAAGAAAGGTTTACGAGCAGACAACCGAATGCAATACCAACAAGGAGAAGCGGCTCGAACTTCTTCTTTATACCAAGATAAAGAAGAACGCAGGAAACACAGATCATGATGAGGTTTTTCCAGCCGCCATCAATGAGAAAGCTATGGAAGCCAGAACTTTCCCATAGGGTTTTAAGGGTCTCAAGAATGTCCATTTATGCGACCTCCTTATGCTATTACAACAAGTGGAGCACCTGTATCAACAACAGAACCCTTGCTTGTAACTACCTGAGCGACTGTTCCGTCCTTAGGAGCTACTATTTCATTTTCCATTTTCATAGCCTCGAGAATAATGAGAATCTGTCCAGCCTTTACAGTATCACCCTGTGCAACGTCAACTCTGATGATATTGCCGGGCATAGGAGCTGTAACAGTTTCGCCAGCTGCAAGGTTTACAGGAGCAGCCGGTGCAGCCGCTGGAGCAGCAGCAACAGGAGCAGCTGCTGCAACAGGAGCAGCTGCTGCGGCAGGTGCAGGTGCAAGTGCCTCGTATTCATCAAGAAGAACAGCCTTTCCCTGCTCAACCTCTACTTCATATGTCTTACCGTTAAGAGTAACTTTATACTTCATGATTATTTGACCTCCTTAATGGAAATAAAGTGCAGCTCATTGAGCGGCTTCTGCATTTTATCGGCAACTATAGCCATTATCATCGCAGCTTCCTTATCAGGAACGTCAAAGAGCTTTACATGACCTGCCGAACCTGGTGCAAGAGGAAGTTCCGCCTTTGTTTCAACAACAGAAGCAGTCTTTTCGGCAGACTTCTGTGCTACAGCTTTCTTTTCAGCCTCTTCCTTTGCATTTTTCGACTTAAAGTAAGCACCTGTGCAGTAAAGAACTATCATAAGGCAAACAAGTCCTGCAAAAACTACACAGTAACCAAATATTGCTGTTATAGCAGCATCGCCGATTGAAAGTTCCTTTACCTCTTCGGCAGCAGCAGAAAGAATTGCATTATTTAACATTTTTCTTCCTCCTTACATAGCCTCGATAGTATAAACAGCTTCATTTTCTTCCTTAGCTTTACGATCCTTGAGGAACTTTATTGTCTGATCTGGATAGCAGATGTAGCTCATTACATCCTCTTCGCTACGGCAGAGTTCACCCAAAGCTTCTCTTGCTGCTGTGAACTCCTCACCTGTGCGCTTCTGATCTTCTATACGACAGTCAACAGCCTCGCTGTCTCCAAGAACCTTATCAACAAGTTCCTGAGCAATAGGAGCTGGAGGATTACCGTATTCACCCTTAATGTAGTTCTTTATCTCCTTAGAGATGTTTTTATATCTTTCACCAACAAGAACATTCGTTACTGCCTGATTTCCAACCATCTGTGAAAGAGGAGTAACAAGCGGAGGATAACCCATATCAGCTCTTACCTTCGGTATTTCTGCAAGTGCGTCGTCAAACTTATCCATCGCGTGCATATCTGTAAGATTAGCAATCATATTAGAGAGCATACCGCCAGGAACCTTATATACAAGAGCCTGAGCATCGGTAGCAAGACTCTTAGGATTGAGCTGTCCGTTGTCAATGTACTTCTGCTTAATAGGCTTGAAGAAGTCATTAACCTTATTGATGATATCCTCATTAAGGCCGCTTTCGATACCATACTGGCTGAGAGCATAGAACATTGTCTCAGTTGAAGGCTGTGAAGTACCGCCTGAGAAACATGATGTAGCGCAATCGATAACATCGATACCCGATTCAATAGCCTTTGTAAGAGTCATGTAAGCCATACCCGTAGTGCAGTGAGTATGAAGAACGAGAGTCATGTCACCTATTGCGTCCTTGATTCCCTTGATGAGATGTTCAGCCTCATAAGGTGACATAGTTCCTGCCATATCCTTGAGGCAGATAGTGTCAAAGCCCATTGTCTTGAGTTCCTTACACATCTCAATATACTTATCTACAGTATGTACAGGGCTCTGTGTATAAGAAATACAGCCTGAAGCTATAGTCTTTTCTTTTGCATACTTCTTTGTAGCATTGAGAGCCGTCTCAATATTTCTGAAATCATTGAGAGCATCGAAAATACGAATAACATCTATTCCGTTCTTTATTGAGAGCTCAACAAATTTCTCAACAACATCATCATGATAGTGCTTATATCCCAAAAGGTTCTGTCCTCTGAGAAGCATCTGAAGTCTGGTATTTGGAAGATTCTTTCTGAGATTACGAAGTCTCTCCCATGGATCTTCACCAAGATAACGCAGGCATGAATCGAATGTAGCTCCGCCCCAACACTCGATAGAATAGTAACCTGCCTTGTCCATATCGGAGAGGATACCCTCATAGTCCGCATATGGAAGACGTGTAGCCATCAGCGACTGATTGGCATCACGTAATACGGTTTCTGTCAGTTGCACTTTTTTCATGTACAAGCCTCCTCAAAATCTAAATCTGCATAGCAGATAAAATATACATTGTTTCCCGAAAAGGGAACAAGGACTATTGCATTCCTGCAAAAAATCCAATCAAAGACAATTATATCATATTGAATTTGAAATTTCCAGTATTTTTCTAAATTTTATATTTATTTTTTATATTAAACAAATTCTTGCAAAAATCAAACAAAAAGACCTGCATTATGCAAGTCTTTTATTGCTATTTCATAGAGCTAATATACTCTTTTATTGCGTTTTCGGCTGCCAGCCATCTCTTTCTGAATTCTGAAGCCGATATTCTCATAGCTCCGTTTCCTAAAATTATTATCTGTTCCACACCATCAGAGGTAGCGACACGTACCCTGTGATTTTTAGAAAGAGTATGTGTTACTCTCTCAATATATGTATCCGCAGTTTCTGACTCCTTTGTGTAGACAAGGTTGATATTGCAGTACTTTTCTACTTCTCGATGTTTTCCTTTGACCTTATATGCGTCAAAAACAAGTATTAGCTCACATCCTGCGTATCCTTGATAATTACACATTCTGTTAATGAGCTCTCCCCTTGCAGCATCGAGGTTTTCTTCAGCTATCTTTTTTAGATCGTCCCACGAAAAAATAATATTGTATCCGTCAACAAGAAGGTAATCTGGCCCCTCATATTTCGGGAGCCGTATATTCTTGTCTTCGATATTTACTGCTTTTGTTTTTTTGAACGCACGATTTGGCTCACGGTTTATTTTACCATATGTCATCTCGAAAATAGCCATGAGTTCTTCATCACTTACAACTTTTTCAATGTATTTTGAGGCTTTAAGTGACTTCTGTTCATCAGTATCCTCACATTCATTATTCTCTGTTGCAATAGGAAGATGCATATGCTCGTATACCTCGTTCCATTTGACATTGTATCCTGCACCATGGGAGCAAAATATTGAATCTGCACTATTCTCGATATCTCCGTCGCAGTCATAGCCAATCTCAGCTATTACCTTTTCAGCATTATGGCACTCCCTATAGCCACACATATTAAGTGAAATCCTTCCTCTGCCGCGGGTATAAGCGATCACATCCTTCTGATAGTTGTTGAGTTCCGAAACAGGAGCCGTTCCCTTGATCACTGACATTTCACCAACAGTTTCAGGACTATCAAACTCCGCCGACATATATTGCAGGTCAGCAAGAGCCCTTCCAACGTTTTCAACCGGGATCTCTAGTTCATATTCGTAATAGGGTTCAAGAAGCACGGACTCAGTATTTCTTAACCCTTGCCTTACTGCACGGTAGGTAGCCTGCCTGAAATCGCCACCTTCTGTATGCTTCAAATGCGCCCGTCCAGCAACAAGAGTGAGCTTCATATCAGTGATTGGCGAACCTGTAAGCACACCAATATGAGTTTTCTCACTCAAATGTGTTAAAATAAGCCTCTGCCAGTTTCTATCAAGCTTGTCCTCAGAGCAAGACGTATCATAGACAAGTCCACTCCCTGTTGAAAGCGGTTCGAGTAGTATATGAGCTTCTGCATAATGACGTAATGGCTCATAATGCCCCACCCCCTCAACTGGAAATCGTATAGTCTCCTTATAAGCTACAGCTCCGTCACAGAAATCCACATGATAACCAAACTTTTCTGATATCTCCCTAGTAAGGACTTCCAACTGAATAGAACCCATTAGCTGAATATGTACCTCCCTGTTCTGCTCATTCCATACAATGTGAAGCTGCGGATCCTCGTCCTCAAGACGACGCATATCCTTAAGAACATCATACACGTTCTTTTCGTCAGGAATAATAACACGATAAGTCATTACAGGTTCTATATAGGCTCTTTCAGAATTTTTGATACTTCCTATTCCCTGTCCTGCAAATGTACTCGTAAGGCCTGTTACAGCACATACCTCTCCAGCAAAGGCAGTCTCTGCATTTCTGAATTTATCGCCGGTGTAGAATCGGATAGAACTTATTTTTTCACTCTTCTTCTCTCCATCTGAAGCGTTATATGAAATCTCGTCACGCATATTGAGCTGTCCACCCATTATTTTAAGGTGTGTAAGGCGAGTTCCCTTAGCGTCATAGGATATTTTAAAGACCTTTGCTCCAAAATTCTCACCACGCTTAGGTTCGACAGTATATTCATATAAAACAGAGATAAACTCGTCAATACCGTCTGTTTTAAGTGCAGAGCCAAAAAAGCACGGGAATATCTCCCTATTTCTTATAGCGTTCGCAATATCTTCTGATCTAACGGCTTCATCAGAAAGATATTTTTCCATAAGAGACTCCGAGCAAGAAGCCGAGCTTTCAACAATATCATTGGCAGTTCTCGAAAAATCAATACAATTATTTGATAATTTGCTCTGAAGCTTCTCGATAAGTACACTTTTATCAGCACCTATAAGGTCCATTTTATTAACAAAAATAAAAACAGGAACTTCATATTTCTGTAAGAGTTTCCATAATGTGTGAGTATGACTCTGTACTCCGTCAGTACCGCTTATAACAAGTATCGCATAATCAAGAACGCACATTGTTCTCTCGGTTTCGGAAGAAAAATCAACGTGCCCAGGAGTATCAAGCAAGGTGAAACGCACATCATCAACTTTAAACTCCGCCTGAGATGAAAAAATTGTTATACCTCTTTCACGCTCGATAGAATTGGTATCAAGCGCTGAATTGCCATTATCAACTCTTCCAAGCTTACGTATAACTCCTGTTTTATATAAAACAGCCTCAGCAAGTGTGGTTTTTCCCGAATCAACGTGTGCAGTTATGCCAATAGTTATGTTTTTCATGCTTATCACCTCGCTTGCAAGTTAGATATATTGTAGCACAATTTTTTAATTTTGTCTATATGAGTTCGGAAGTTTCGCTTTATATACTTACTTTTTCCTATTTTTGTCTAGCTCCGTTATTTTTTCAGCTATTTCTCTGAAAACAGGCGCTGCCGCATCATTTCCGTATCCACCATTCTCAATTAGGACAGTTACCGCATATTTAGGAGCTTTTGCAGGAAAAAAGCCTGTTATCCACGCATGGCAAAGCTCCTCTTGTCTATCATTATACTTCCCTGTCTGTGCTGTAGAGGTCTTTGCGCCTAAGCTAATCTTGCTGCTTTTCGCATTTGAATGCTCGTTTTCGTTGACCGCAAGAACCATCATATCGCTTATCTTTTCCGCTGTTTTTTCACTCATAACAACCGAAATCTGCGGACTCTTTTCAACAACAGGCTTTTCACCGTCTGGAGTTAGCCCTTTTATCAGTCGCAGTATTGGCATTTTCCCCTTGTTCGCTATAGCGCAGGTAAGCTGTGTAATCTGAAGTGGAGTTGCAGTTAGTTTTCCCTGCCCAAATGAGAAATTTGCCAGCTCAGCAGGCACGGAAAGGTCCTTTTCAGTTGGAAGAACTCCTCCCGAAGCAATTATACCTGAACATAGATGTGATTCTTTTCCAAAACCAAGATATGTCGCCAATCGTCTATATTCACTTATATCGAGGCTCCTAGCAAGGTCTATGAAATAGGTATTGCATGAATTTGTCATCGCCTCTGCCATATTCTGAAATCCATGTCCATCAAGCTTATGACAATTAAAATATCTTCCCTCAATACCGATATTTCCGATGCAGTTATACAAATGATTTTCCATTCCCTGTTCTAGCGCAGCCGAAGCAGTAACAAGTTTAAAAATAGAACCTACGCTGTATGAATATAGGGCTCTGTTTATAAGTGGACTTCTTTCATCCTTAATCGCTGCTTCTATTTTTTCAGGATCATAAACTGGAAAGCTCGCAATAGCAAGTATATCTCCGTTTATTATATTTGTGCAAACAATAGCTCCAGTATCTATTCCATTACCGCATTTTTCACATATATCCTGTATTTCCTCGTCAATCGTAAGAACAACTCCGCTTTTATAGGTATTTGTACGAAATACTTCCTTTCTTACGCCTGATAAAATACGTCCGAAACCATCTGTAGTATAAGCAACACTATTAGTTGGAAAATTACTCCTGAGTATGGAATTATATGCGTATTCAATTCCGTCAACTCCCAATCCCTGAGAAAGATATCCAATAATATGTTGCGCTTTCTGTGCTTCCGAATAACGTACAGGGACTTCAAATACTGTTAGACCTTCTGATTCAATTGCTTTATCGCTGCATTTGAACACAAATGGCTTTCCCTTTTCAAACTCCTTATAAAAATTATCCTTATCAATAGCGCATTCTCCTGTTTTATCACATTCCAGAAGAGATGGAACAGCAACAGCTCTCAATTCATTTTCAGAGTTGATTAAAGGTTTTAGATTGCAATCATAGATTGTCCCCTGTGTTTTCCCAACTTCTATTGTAAAAGTATGCTCGAGCTGCGCGACAGAAACATTTTTCTGATTCCACGCTATACTGTAATACCTGAAAATAAGCACAATAAATAACGTAAAAAAAATAGCCGTAAGTATTATAACAGCGTTTTCTCCGCGTTTTCTTATCATATCATCACCTCAAAGAAAGTATTAACTGTTATTTTACATTTATTCGTATTTCCTTCAAAGCAACAGAAAACAGGTCTGAGAAAAGCTCTCAGACCTGATGTTTTATTCAAGTATTAAAGTAAAAGGTCCGTCATTAAGAAGTTCCACCTTCATATCTGCACCGAAAACTCCTGTTTCTACACACTTTCCCTTACTACGGAGATAATCAACAAAATACTCGTAAAGCTCGTTAGCTTTACCTGGCTTTGCAGCCTGTATAAAGTTCGGACGGTTTCCTTTGCGGCAGTCAGCATATAGCGTGAACTGAGGCACTACAAGTAGTGAACCGTCAACAGCATCAAGATCAAGATTTATCTTGTCGTTTTCATCAGAAAAAATTCTCAGTCCTGCTATCTTATCCGCAAGTCTGCGGCATTCTTCCTCTGTATCATCATTTCCTACTCCAAAAAGAAGAAGAAATCCTGTTCCAATGCTTCCCACTACTTCCCCATTCACCTTTACGCTAGCTGAAGTAACTCGCTGCAAAACTATCTTCATTTATACCTACTTTCTGACAATTTCCATGTCATATGGTTTTAACGTAAATTTTTCCCTATCACCGCCGTCAAGAATACTGTACATAGCCTTGGGTAGCTCTATCTCAGCATCCTTAAAGGAATTATTAAAGAAGAAAACATAATCGTCAAGTCCGTTTGTACGAGTAGTAACCTCTACCCCCCTCGGAAGATCTTTAAGGCGTGGTATTCCAGTCTGTTTCATAATATTTCCCGCAAAGCTCTCATAGAACTCCTGATCACATATAGTTCCAATATAATATGCAACTCCACTGCAATAACGATTCATGCTTACTGCAGGACTGCCACTGTAGAAGCAATCCTTGTATTCAGCATACGCTCGTGCTGTAGAAAGCTCAAGGATATCACACCACTGACAGCATTTAAACTTGTTACCTGCAAAATCAGTAATAGTCTGATCATGATTTCCAATCGGATCATACTCTTTTACCTCGGCCCCGATCATTTCCCTGAAAACAGTGGGAAGAGGCTCAAGAATACAATTGTTAACCTGATCCTTAACGCCGCTTCGAGCAGTCAGAACTACAGTTCCGCCTTTTATGACATAACGATAAATGTTTTCAGCCGTATTTTTATCATAAATAAACATTGCAGGAGCAATCACAACTTTATACTTTGTAAGGTCAGCTGTTCCCTGTATAACATCAACATTTACCCCATAGCGTGTAAAAGCAGAATGAAAAGCTCTGAGTTGACCAATATAATCAAATCCTGCAGTCTGAGGCTGTATATCGAACGCTCGATGTGAATCCGGAGAATACAGAATAGCAACCTCTGAAACAAGCTCCGTAGTCTCTATAACACTAATCTTCTGAGCTGTACGACACAGTTCAGCAAACTCCATAAATCTGCGGGAAGGAACGTTACTATGATCTATAAGGCCATGACTAAACATCTCCGCCCCCTTATTGGCAGTCCGCCAACGGAAGAACAAGATGGTATCAGCTCCGTGAGCCATAGCCTGCATAGCATATCCCTTTATCTGCCCTGGTCTAGGAGTCGGAGACATATATGTCCAACTTCCTGTTGAACCACTGAGCTGCTCCATTATCCAGAAATTCTTTTGCTTGAAGCCACGTATCATATCCAACTCAAAAGCATGAGATAGCTGATTATCGCCATCGGATATTACTACAGGCGGATAATTATCATATGAAGCAAAATCCAGACAATCAAAAAGTCTGTAAAAATCTGGCTGATCTGCACTAAAGCATATATTTGTGGTTACTTTAGCTCTCGGATTTTCACGCTTTATTATCTGAGACATATCATTTACAAATTTTGCCGCCGAATCTGAGGCAAATCTGCCAAATTCAAGACAAAGCGCAGGATTCTGCCAGTTTTTCGGATAGGCAGTTGGCGGCTTTATTTGAGAAATATCACTGTATTCGCCACTCCAAACACTTGTTCCGAAAGCTGAATTGATATTTTCAAGACCGTCATGTTTATCTATGAGCCAGTCTCTGAACTGTCCACGACAAACCTCGCAGGTACATGGATATGCCTCTATCTCATTATCTATCTGCCATGCAGCAATAGCAGGATTATTTGCGTAACGCCTTGCCATTGTCTC
>JAFZYX010000040.1 GCA_017616055.1 Ruminococcus sp. | reverse complement strand
TCAGGTAACGGATGGACATTATCAGATGACGGCTTGCTGACGATTACCAGCAGCACGGCATTTTCAAATGCTAAATGGACTAAAGAGGATGTTAAGCAGGTAGTAGTGGGGAGCGGCATAACCGAGATCCCTCAGTATGGTCTGGATGGACTTAAAAATCTCGAGAGCGTCACCTTGGGCAGCGATGTTGTAACCATCGGCTACGGAGCTTTTGAAGGAAACCAAAAGCTTGTTTCCATCAATCTCGAAAATGTTACTTCTGTCGGTGACAGAGCTTTTGAGTTTTGCAAAAGTCTTACTGCTGCCAACTTAAGCCCTAATGCAACTACAATAGGCTTCAACGCATTTTTTGAGTGCAATAGCCTTGCATCCGTCAGTATCGGTAAAGTTTCTTCGATTGGCACAACTGCTTTTGGCAGATGCTATGCCTTAACATCGATCGATCTGAGTTATGTTACTTTTATGGATTATCAGGCCTTCGAAGACTGTACTTCGCTTGAGACTGTAACTTTGGGAAGCGGCCTAAAAGAGATCAAGCAGAACACTTTCAACGGCTGTACAAGCTTAACCACTATTAATCTTGGTAATATTGAGACTATCGGATATAGCGCTTTCTATGACTGCGAGGCATTAACTAATGTCGACCTGTCAAAGGTTAAAACCATTGGAACTGGTGCTTTCCAGAGGTGCTATGGTATTACCTCACTTAACTTAAGTAAATTGGAGTCTGTTGAGGATTCTGTTTTTTCTGATTGCAAAAATCTGGTATCAGTTACGTTAGGCGACAGCTGTACTTCTATTGGTAACCGTGCATTCTATAACTGCAGGTCTATGGAATCTATCAACACAGAAAATATAGTTACTGTCGATGATGATGCGTTCCTTATGTGCGATGTATTGGGCTCTGTTGATCTGAGCAGCTGCGAATCTATCGGCATTAGTGCTTTCGGCAACTGCATTTCGCTTAAGTCTGTGACTTTGGGTGCTGATATTACTGAGATCAAATACATGACATTCTACAAGTGCACAAGACTTGATAACATTAACCTTGGAAATGTTACAAGCGTTGCAGGCAGTGCTTTTAACGGAGCTGAATCGCTTAAAAACGTAGATCTGAGCAAATGTACTTCTGTCGGAGATTCGGCATTCAGCGGCTGCAAAACCATGACTGCAATAAATCTCGGTAATGTTACTACTATCGGCTATGCTGCTTTTTCCGGGTGTACCGGATTAACGACTGTTACATCTGCTGCTAAAGTTACATCTATCGATAAGTTTGCGTTTAAGAACTGTTCCAGTCTTACAAGTCTCGATCTCAGCAGTGTTATAAAGATTGACGAAGAATGTTGCTGTGGCTGTACAAGTCTCATAAGCGTAAATCTGAGCAAGGCCGAAAGCATCGGCAAGAAAGCCTTCTACCAGTGTTCCAACCTCGAGACTGTCATATTGGGTTCTGGTGCTGAATATATAGATGAATATGCTTTTGCTTTGTGCGATAAGCTTTCTTCGATCGATCTGAGCAGTGTCACTAATATCGGTACGCATTGTTTCTTCAGCTGTGACGCGCTCGAAACTGTTGATCTGAGCAGTGCAACAACGCTCGGTTCTTCCGCATTTAACGGATGTACCGGATTAACAACTGTTACTTTGACTGATACACTGACAGAAATTCCGGCCTATGCTTTTGACGGCTGTACCAGCTTGAGCAGCATTAATTTCCCGAATGTCCCGGTAATCAACAAATACGCGTTCCGTAAATGCACATCGTTAACAAGCGTTGATCTGAGATATACCAGTGTAATCGAAGAAGGCGCTTTCAATGGCTGTACGAATCTTAAAGATCTGACATTGGGCTACAGATTGGGCTATATGATCACCGGCGCAAGCGATCCGTCCCTCTGTTCATTTGAATATGATTCTTTGCAAACGGTTTATTTCTTTGGCCCTAAGAGACTGTA
This sequence comes from Ruminococcus sp., assembly GCA_017616055.1. GTDB lineage: Bacteria > Bacillota > Clostridia > Oscillospirales > Ruminococcaceae > Ruminococcus. The sequence continues at coordinate 403 of JAFZYX010000040.1, read as the reverse complement.
TGAGGAAAGAGGAATAGCCAATTATTTCCCGAACGCAACAATTACTTACGGCGGTGCTTATGATGTTTATTACTGCTATGGCAACAATTCGGATATCAGGGTAATCGAAGAAGGTGAGAAGGCCCCTGAGATTACAAATCCGACTGCGCCTTATGCTTCGGCAATTTTCGTCGGATGGTTCACAGATAAGGACTACAAGAATGCTTATGATTTCAGCCTCCCTGTGACTTGCGACATTACCATTTATGCATGCTTTATCAAGGATATTTCAAGAGACGTATTTAAGGGCTATACCTTGAGCCTCGGCGGTGACATCGGTGTTAATTTCTATACGCTGATGCCGGAAGATGCAGTCGGAGACCGCGATTACGTCAAGTTTACTATCGACGATATCGCTGAACCG
>JAFZYX010000039.1 GCA_017616055.1 Ruminococcus sp. | reverse complement strand
TTATAAAAGAATGCTGTGGAACCTTTTCATCATAAAGAATCGTTACGGACTGCCCCTCCTGACAGCAGAATTCATCTTCAACTGTTTTCATTGTGTTTTTATACTTTTTCCGTTTACATAATAAGTCGCTTTTATTGTATAAACGCTTTTGTTGCCTCCGCTTTCAGTATCCTTATATCATTCTTTGTCACATTGCTTATTATACCATCTGTTTCCGAGGTGTACGATGCTGTATCCTTTATTAGTATATACCATCGTATCATATAAGCCATTACTATAGCAGAAGCAATCCTAAGAATCTATAATACTATGAACATAATATATCCCCCAATACTTATATAAAAGGGCTGCCATGATTGGCAGCCCTTTTATTAGCTTGTTGAATTCAATCTGCTAATATATGCAATTATTTGTTGAGATTTGCTTCTATCATGTCGAGTTCATCGTACAGTGCCTGTGGAATATTACCACCCTTGGCCTTGATGTCCTCATCATAGTATCTTCTCATCTCAGCAATCTCCTTCTTCCACTCGTCCTTATTGACTGTAAGAAGCTGCTGAAGTGCAGATGCAGGAACCTCGTCCTCTATACCCTTGAGGTTGATATCCTCTGGCTTTGGAAGATATCCGATAGGAGTCTCAACAGCATCAACTTCGCCATCAACTCTCTTGATAATCCAGTCAAGAACTCTCATATTCTCGCCATAGCCTGGCCAGAGGAAGTTGCCCTTGTCGTCTGTTCTGAACCAGTTAACGTTGAAAATCTTAGGAGCCTTGCTGCCGAGTCTTGCACCCATTTCAAGCCAGTGAGCCCAGTAGTCACCAACATTGTAGCCAATGAACGGCTTCATAGCCATAGGATCATGACGGAGAACACCTACTGCGCCTGTAGCAGCAGCAGTTGTCTCAGAAGAAACAGCTGATCCAATGTATGTACCGTGTGTCCAATCAAATGACTGATATACAAGAGGAGCTGTTGAAGCACGTCTGCCACCGAAAATAATAGCAGATACAGGAACACCCTCAGGATTGTTGAACTCAGGAGAAATGCATGGGCAGTTCTCAGCGGGAGCAGTAAATCTTGAGTTAGGATGAGCAAGCTTCTTTCCTTCAGCTACCCAAGCTTCGCCGTCACACTTGATACCAGTCCACTCTGTAGCATCCTTAGGCGGATTTTCGTTGAGCTTTTCCCACCATACAGTGTTATCGCTGTTGTCGAGCGCAACGTTTGTGAAAATAGCGCCGTTCTTTGTACAAGCGAGAGCATTGTAGTTGGACTTAGCGTTTGTTCCAGGAGCAACTCCGAAGAAACCATTCTCTGGATTGATAGCATATAGTCTGCCGTCCTTGCCCGGCTTCATCCAAGCAATATCGTCGCCGACTGTGAATACTTCATAGCCATCCTTTTTATATCCCTCTGGTGGGATAAGCATTGCAAGGTTTGTCTTTCCACAAGCTGATGGGAATGCAGCTGTGATATACTTAACTTCGCCGTTTGGCTTCTTAAGACCGAGGATAAGCATATGCTCAGCCATCCAAGCCTCATTCTTACCCTGGAATGAAGCGATACGGAGTGCGAAGCACTTCTTGCCAAGGAGAACATTTCCGCCGTAAGCAGAGTTGATAGACCAGATTGTATTTTCCTCAGGGAACTGAACGATATATCTCTTCTCGGGATCAACGTCAGCCTTTGAGTGGAGGCCTCTTACGAAATCATCGGAAGTATCACCAAGGTTCTCGAAAGCCTGTTTACCCATACGAGTCATGATGTTCATATTTAGTACAACGTAGATAGAGTCTGTAACTTCTACACCTACCTTAGCAAGAGGAGAACCTATAGGGCCCATTGAATAAGGAATAACATACATTGTTCTGCCCTTCATAACGCCCTTATACATAGGAGTAAGGAGAGCCTTCATCTCATCAGGAGCCATCCAGTTGTTTGTAGGGCCTGCTCCCTTCTTTTCCTTAGAGCAGATGAATGTTCTGTCCTCAACACGTGCAACGTCGTTAGCACGGGTCCTGTGATAAAGACAATTCGGGTACTTCTCAGGATTGAGCTTGTACATTTTGTCCCAGCTGTCATCGGGAAGCGAAGTAACTTCCTCGATAAGTGAGTCGATCTGCTCCTTAGAGCCATCGATCCATACTACCTTGTCAGGCTGGCAGAGAGCAATCATCTCGTCAACCCACTTTAATACATTGGGATTTTTTGTCAAAGACATTGTATAATACCTCCTAAAAAATTATCATAAAATATGCAGAAAAAAAGCTCTGCAAACAGAAAGTCAGTAAAAAACCGAACGTTCCTCAAATACTATTATATCTGTTTTTTGTCAATGTGTCAATAGTCATTTACGGTATTTTTTAGGAATAGCAATATTACCTAAAGTTATTACAATAATTGCTTTTTCTCACTTTCCAAGCAGAGTATAATGCGTTAGACCGTTTCAGTGATATATAAAAAATAGCACGTTGTTATATTTTTGTCAATACCACAATGTAATTGTTATTTCCCACAAAATATGGTATAATAATATATTGTAAAATGCGTAGCTGACGGCATACCTAAAAGTCTCTTCATTAAAATGGTAATCATCTGTCCGACAAAAGAGTTATCTTAATTGCATAGCGTACTAATCTTAAATAGTAATGTACTTAAACATTATTAAATTCACAATTTGCGTAAACCTTCCGAATACATTAATTGGCCCTATAAGCTACAAATACACACCCAATTTAATTATCTCAATGATAGTTTGGAAATTCTTTTAGATTTTATCTTAAAAAACGCCACCCAAAATACGATAATTTTTGATTCACAGGAGAAATATAATGGAAATCAAGAAAAAAGCAACCAATTGCGAAACCTGTACCAATTACATATACGACGAAGACTATGAATGCTACGTTTGTATGGTAAACCTTGACGAGGACGAAATGTACCGCTTCTTGCAGGGAACTAACTACTCCTGTCCGTATTATCGTCTTGATGACGAATATGGAGTAGTTCGCCACCAAAACTAATATATGACATAGCTTTGGACAGTTCCGTCCACACGAAGCTCCGCTACTTTTGCTATACCGTTTTCACACAGTTCTCCCAGCACGGTTGTAATGTTACATTCTGGAGATACACCCTTCTTTACTGCCTGCTTAGATACACCGATAAGCTGCTCAACACCGTACTTTTCAAGAAGCTCGTCTCCTTTTTCGCAGTATACCACATTGCATGATGGCGAAACCTTCCACTTATAAAGCATATGCCCTAGAAGTTTCTTGCATTCCTTTCCGTCGACTATAATGAGTTCGGTATAACCTGTAAACAGATCTCTGCCGTTTTTTAGTTCCGCATTGGATTTAACTTGATCCAAGTCTTCCCCTATACCTGAAACTGTCTTATCTTCGCCAAAAAGAGCAAAAACTGCCGACTTTTCACTGTTTCCCGTCACTGAAACCGCCCTTAAGTAGCTTTTCTCGTGTATCCTGCCTGAAACACAGCCTGTGGCAAAAACTGTTGTAACCGTAAGAACTGCCAAAAAACATGTTATTTTCATGCCTTCACCCCATTTGATAATAATTTTACCATGTTAACTGATTATTCATATAAATGTGCTAAAAAATCTACATTGTTTCCCCTGAAATATGCTATTATATAAATTGAGAAATTGTAGGGAGGTGAACCAATGAAAGTCTCTGACACCTCAGAAGATACCGTTGTAGATGTTGTTGAACAATTCGACTATTCAACGCAGAACGAAGCATATAATGAAAGTTTCGTAACATGGCGCAGAAAAATAGATAACCCATATGCTTTTAATTTCAGCCGAAATCGCAGGGAAAGCGTTTTTGTAGAAGGAAAAGGCTTTGAAAACAAGTCTTTTGCCATTGCAGAACAAGATTCCATCAGCAAGATAATGAACGTTACTGGCATAGCAATGCTAATTTGGATAGTTGTAGATAATTTGGTAAGCCGTCTTGCTGTTGCTGCATTTGATCTTTTCGGATTTGATATACACACGTCTTTTTTCAATAAAGCTTTATACGGTGGAAGCACAGAGATAACCACCACTCTAATACTCATATCAGTACTAAAAATACTGCTTCCTGCATATTATCTTCGCCGTAAACTCAGACTACCAATGCGTGTTGAGTTCATGACCACCCTTAACCATGCGTCTGATATGTTCGGGGCAATATTTATGGCTCTTTCGGTAAGCGCAATAACAAGTATCCCAAGTATCTACACAAACAGGATGAGAGAGGTATTCGACTACTTCAAATCCATAAATGCTGACGCTTCAGTATGGGATCAGGATCAATTCGTTGTGTACACCGTTTTCGATATAATAGTAGTTACTGTACTCTCAGAGCTTTTCTTCAGAGGCGCAGTATTCGGAGCCCTCAGACAATTTGGTGACTATTTTGCAGTTATTATCACCTCCGTAATGTCGGGACTACTTGTACAGGATTTTCTTGAAATGCCTGCAGCTATAATGATATCTGCAGTAGCTTCAATAGGAATGCTACGTAGCGGTTCCATATTCACAGCCATATTTGTACAGGCGATATTTAAGATGTACCGCCTTGCAGTTGTTCTTACGGACGCAGGTGTTGATGATTCTCTCCACCTGAGAAGAAACAGCTTTATCCTTATAGTTTTTCTTATAGGAGCGATTGGCGCAAGTATTCTGTATCTGTTCAGAAAGCATCAGGATATTCACAGAATAGCTGAATATCATTCCGAGCTTACCATGAAAGATCGAATGATAATCGCTTTCAAAGCTTTTCCCGTATCAATAGTTGTATGCTTCTGCCTGCTTGTGGCTGCAATACAGGTAATTAGTCAGATTATAGGAGCTTAAATGGAAAAATATATGCATCG
>JAFZYX010000038.1 GCA_017616055.1 Ruminococcus sp. | reverse complement strand
TATTGGTACTATCATTATAACGCCTTTTTTCAGAAATGTCAACGGAGTTAGATGATTTCAGCAATAAAATATACTTTTTTACCAAGATATTCAACTAAGCAGCTCCTCACGCATTGCTGTCAGCAGCTTTTTCTCACGCCGCGATACCTGAACCTGCGTCATTCCCAGCACCGCTGCTGTTTTTGACTGAGTAAGCCCCTTGTAATAGCGAAGCTTAAGCAATGCGCGGTCTTTTCCGTCAAGCTTCGCTATTATCTGCCGCAGAGCAAGCAGATCTGTTATATTCTCATCGGGAGCTTCCACGGGGATATCCGTCTGCCCCTCATCGTCATCACCAGATGTGAGGGATACCACAGGCTGAATGACGCAGAGGGCTTCAGAAACGGCATTTTCGCTCTCGCCTGAGAGCTCAGCAAGCTCTGCTATTGTTGGTTCTCTCATCTCGCGCTGGCGAAAACTCTCGCAGAGACGCTGCAGGCGCATGGATAGCTCCTTTAAACCGCGGCTAACACGAACCGCCCCCCCATCCCGAAAAAGACGCTTTATCTCACCGAGTATAACTGGTACAGCGTAGGTGGAGAATTTAACTTCCCTGCTGCTGTCAAATGCTTTCACCGCTTTTAGCAGTCCTATGCAGCCTGCGGAATACAAGTCGTCGTACTCTATCCCACGTCCTCGAAAACGATTGGCGCAGAGATGAACAAGTCCGAGATTTTCTTCTGCGACAGGCTTTCTGATTTCAGGCACCATGCTCTGAAAGCCTCTTTCTCATTGTGACCGTTGTCCCCTTTTCTGGAACGCTCTTCACTATCAGCTTGTCCATAAATGACTGCATAACCGAAAAGCCAAGCCCTGAACGTTCCTCCTCTGGAGCTGTAGTGAAAAGCGGCTCCATAGCCTGTTCTATGTCCGCAATTCCGCAACCCTTGTCCTTTATCCTTATGTAGACCTCTCTGTTCGGAAGAAGTCTGACTGTAAGCTCGATATTCCCTCTCCTGTGTCTGTAGCCATGTACTACCGCGTTTGTTACAGCTTCCGAAACAGCAGTACGTATATCGGAAAGTTCCTCAACCGTTGGGTCTGACTGTATCAGGAAAGATGATACAACTGCTCGGGCTGTTGCTTCGTTCACGGAAAGAGACGGCATTTTGAACTTTATCTCATTAAGTATTTCCATTTTCATTCTCCTTTATCTGATTTTTACAATGCGCTCTATGCCTGCTAGTTTCATTACGCGTCTTATATATGGCTGCGGATTAAGTACTTCCAGTCTGCCGCCGCATTCTTTCATAAGCTTGCTCCTGCCCATGATAAGCCCTATCCCTGAGCTGTCCATAAAAGTTATACTGCCAAAATCTATGGCCAGTTCTCTGGGCTGAGCAGTAACTATGAATCTGTCAAGCTCTGCACGGAGCTCCTTGGCATTGTGGTGATCAAGTTCTCCGCTGAGAGTTGCAACAGCGGTGCCATTTTCATTTTTAATTACTAATTTCATTGCCTTTCCTCCTTTTCTTTGCCTGTGAAGTTTTCAAGCCTGATTATACCACTTCCCTTCCGTGAAAAATGTCAAAATCTGCAATCAGTCTGAAATTTCAGCATAGTGATTGAAATAGCCGTTTAATAATGGTATAATTGTTCTTGTAACGCTTATATCACTCAAAAGGAGACATCTTATGGTACTTTATTTTTCTGCAACGGGCAACACACGTTTCCTTGCCACTGAGCTGGCAAAAAAGCTTGACGACGAATGCATTGATCTGCTCGACAGGATCAAAAAAAATGATCTCTCGGAGATATGCTCCGAAAGACCTTTCATCATATGTACTCCCGTATACGTCTGCGAAATGCCAAGATTTCTCAGCAAATACCTGAGAAATGTAAAACTCTCCGGCAGCAGAAAGGTATATTTCATAGCCGACAGTGCAGGCTACGGCGGTATAACCGGTTATCTCGCCAAAAAACTCTTCCGGAGAAAGAAAATGGAGTTTATGGGTTATTCTGAGGTGGTAATGCCGAGAAATTATTTCATAAGCCACTATCCGCCACAGACGAACGACGAAATAAAATCACGCCTTATCAGAGCCTGCAGGCAGCTCTGCGAGATAGCCGAAACTGTAAAAAAAAGTGAAAAGCTCAGGGCAAGGTATGTATTTATGTTTGAAAAACTCATAACCATACCTTTCAACCCTGTATGGTCAAAATATAAAATGTCTGCAAAGGAATTCTTTGCAGACAGCAAGTGCGTAAGCTGTGGCAAATGCGCAAAAGTCTGCCCCCTCAACAATATTTCCATAACGGACAGTAAACCCATATGGGGCAACAGCTGCACCCACTGCATGGCATGCATAGGCAACTGCCCCACAGGTGCTATAGAATACGGAACTGTCACTCGTGAAAAGGGCAGATATAATTTCAAAGACTACAAGCACCTCATCAGCGGAAATACCGCTTCATCAGGAATCAACAACAGCTCTGCCGTTCAGTCGGCAAGAAGGAGAAAAAATGGCTAAACAATTCTGGAAAGGCAGTACTCTGCTCGCCCCCGTTCCCGCTGCCCTCGTGACCTGTGGCACAATAGACGAACCAAACGTACTCACAATAGGCTGGACAGGAATAGTATGTACGCGTCCGCCTATGACCTATATTTCAGTTCGCCCTGAACGCCATTCCCATGATATAATCAAGAAATCAGGTGAATTTGTAATTAATCTCACTACTTCTGCAATGTGCCGTGTTACCGATATATGCGGAGTAAAAAGCGGCAAGGATACGGACAAATTCGCCCTGTGTGATCTTCATACCGTTCCCGCACAGAAGGTAGCTCCTCCACTTATTGAGGAATGTCCTCTAAGCCTTGAATGCAAAGTTACAGAGGAAAAACTTCTTGGCTCACATACCATGTTTCTTGCCGAAATAGTCGGTATCGACGCTGATGAGAGGTTCATCGACAGCAAGGGAAAACTCAATCTGCAGCAGTGCGGGCTTATGGCTTTCGCTCACGGTGAGTATTTCGCTCTGGGCAGAAAGCTGGGCGACTTCGGTTTCTCAGTGAGAAAGAAGAAAAAGCACCGCAAGCCGCCGCAGAAGTCATGACGATATATCCTCGATGAAACGTTTCAGTTCCCTATCATTTTCAAGGTATATTCCCTTTGATATCTCTTTTCTGTCAAACTCCGACATAAGTGCAAGATCGATATCTATGAGTAAATAAGGCTTATCATCACCGTTTCTGAAGACTGCTGCTCTGCTTCCACTCTCGCGCACCACATATTCAGGCGCTTTCTCACTTACGGAAACAGCTGCAAGGCGTGTCTCAACCCTGTTTTCATACACATTCCTACCAAGGGTGCAGACTATCATAAAGCCCGATACGGCAGCCGCTACAACAAGCGTGAAATATATCCTTTTTGCGTTCCTGTACATCATTTTATCACTCCCTTGCCGAAATATCCTTAATTATTATTGCCCTATTTTTCTATATTATACAAATTGCCGATTTTTCTTAAAAAGTCTTAACATTCCCACTCAAACGTGCTATAATATATAATGTATATTTATATATAGAAACCAAATCTTTGAAAGGAGCTTTGCCGTCGCTGACGGCTATTCTGACAAAATGAATTCTAAAAATCTTCACACTTCCCGCCATCTTGAAGCTGCAGATATGGAAGTGCATAAAAATCCAAAAAAAAAGAAAAAGAAGAAGCACAGCAAGGTCTTTAAGATATTCAAAAAACTTATGACGGTCATTGCGACTACTCTGCTTTCTCTTTTACTTGTCATTATCATAACAGGCACTATCGTTAGTACCGCTCTCACGGTCTACGTCCTCAAATTTATGGACGACTCCACAACTGTTACATTGCAGGAACTTGAATCCGGAAGCGATACTTTCTTCTACGCCAACCACCTAAACAGGCAAGGCGAACTGGTACTGGACGAGCAGGGCAATCCCGAGCTGGAACAGCTTTACCACAATCCAAATAAGGTACAGCGTATCCCCGTATCTATCGACAAGATACCGCAGAATGTCAGACAGGCTTTCATCTGCACCGAGGACGAACGTTTCTACGCTCACGAAGGTGTCGACTACAAGCGTACATTCTCAGCGTTTCTAAATATGTTCCTTCACTTCTACAATACTGAGCAGGGTGGTTCGACTATCACACAGCAGCTCGTAAAGAACCTGTCTGGTAACGACCAGCACACCACAGAACGTAAAATACGTGAGATCTTTGCGGCTATGCAGCTTGAGAAGAGCTACACAAAGGACGAAATACTTGAAGAATACCTCAATTATATCGCATTCGGCGGTCCGAGAAACGGAATCCAGAAGGCTTCAATAGACTATTTCGGAAAAGACGTTTCCGAGCTTACGACTCCAGAAGCGGCTGTTCTTGCTGCTATCCCGAAGAGCCCTGAGGACTATGGTCCTTTCGTTATTTACCGTCAGGACGACAATGACCCGAATTCTCCGATAGTTGTAGACGGTAAAGCAAACAACAAGCCACGTCAGGAGTACGTTCTATATAAGCTCTATGAAAACGGATATATAACATACGACGAATATCAGGAATACCTTGTAACTCCTATCATTTACACAGATTCCGAAGAATACAAGCAAAGTCACCCTGAGGAAGAGCTCAAAGCACTCGAGGCTAAAGCCAAGACCTACAGCTGGATTCTCGATGCCGCTTTCTTTGAGGCTGAAAAGGTATTCATGGATATGTACGACATCTCCAAGGAAGAAGCTCTCAACAAGATACAGTCTGGTGGATATCAGGTATATATCAAGTACGACAAAGAGATGCAGGATTATGTTGAAGCGCAGCTCCGCGATTTCAGTACATTCCAGTATGTTATGCCAGAATATCTTTACAGAAAATATGTCGATATCGACGGCGACGGAGAAGTCAGTGAGGAGGAAGCTCTTCCACACGTTGCATTCTGCGCCCTTAACTACAGAGGCGAAGTTCTCTGTGCAGTAGGTACTATCGGTGAAAAGACAGGATCTCTCGTAACAAACTACGCTGTCGATGAGCCCCGTCAAATCGGTTCTACCGTAAAGCCTCTTGCAGGATACGGATACGGCATTGATTCAGGTAAGTTCCATTGGGGTTCAATACTCAAGAATTCACCTGTAAAAATAGAAGATGGTAAATGGTGGCCTACTAACTACGGTGGTGCTGTCGGTCATGGCGAGCCTATACAACTCTGGAAGGGCCTCGAACAATCCTACAATACCATTTCTGCTCAGCTTGTAGTGCAGGGTGGTCAGGAAAATGTTTTTGACTATGCTCACGATAAACTGGGACTTGCACTTTCAAATGGTGAAAGAGGCGAAGGATTTGAATCTCCTCTTACTCTCGGAGCTCTTACAAACGGTGTTACCCTTGAAAACCTTGTAAACGCATATATGCCATACGGTAATCAGGGTATGCATTATGACGCTCACCTCATTACCATGATAAAAGACAGCAATCAGCAGATAATTTATCAGTGCGATGGTAACCCAAGACGTGCAATTGAAGATGAAACTGCATATGTTGTAAACCGTCTTATGAGAAATGTTATCAAGAGCGGTACAGGTATGGATGCAAATCTTTACAATAAAGTGGTTGTAGGAAAAACCGGTACTACCCAGGACTTCATGGATGAGTGTTTTGTTGGCCTTACTCCCGATTTCGCTAGCGGAATCACAGTCGGCTACAAATCCAATGACCTCGAGCTTGCATGGGATCGAATCATTTCTGCAAAGGTTTGGCGTACTGTAATAGGTGATTATATTATAAATAATTACAGCGATACTGCTCAGGACTTTGATAAGGTAAGTACAGTAATTGAAGCTTCAATGTGTTCAAATACAGGTAATATCGCAGGTTCAAACTGTCCTAGAGGTACTGTCGGATACTGGAAATCCATCTGCAAGGAAAACGAGGATTATAAGCCACCATATTGTAGTGGAGCACATTCATATCAGTCTACAACACAGGCTACTACCAATGCAGCTGACAACGGTGCTTCCGGCGGCGGTGCAGCGGCAGGCGGAAATGCTGGTGGCGGTGCAGCAGCTGGCGGTGACGCAGGCGGCGGTGCAGCAACTGGCGGTGAC
>JAFZYX010000037.1 GCA_017616055.1 Ruminococcus sp. | reverse complement strand
GTCGTTTTCATCATACTGCCCATACTTCATGCCAAGCACCATAAGCGCACCTGTGCAGGCACCGCATACCTCAGCCTTGCTCATACCACCACCGAAGCAAGCACCGATCTGAAGTGCCTGCTTTTCTGTGATGCCGAACTGTTCTGCAAAAGCCGCAAACACAGCCTGCGAACACATAAACCGATGCTCAAAAAGTTCCACTGCCTTTGATACGTTATCCATTTTATTTTCCTCCAATAAATATATTTAGATATGTCTATATAATTGCCGCAGTTTAAGCCGTATCGTAATACGGCTCGTCACTTACTACAGCAATTGCTCTCGCTTTCGGTTACTGCCGTGATCTCTTTCAGACAGTCCATAGCGACTTTTGCACCCTCTGCAGAAATGGAATAGTGCATCCACTTTCCCTCTTTTCTGCCGACCACAAGTCCACTGTCGCAGAGTATCTTCATATGGTGCGAGAGCGTTGGCTGACTCAAGTTTAGCTCTTCAAGAAGATGGCAGGCACATAGCTCACCGTTTTGAAGAAGTCTGAATATCTGCACTCTGTTTTCATCACATAGCGCTTTGAAAATCACAGTGATTTGCTTGTTTGAAAGCTCCACGGTCTCACCTCACATTGAAAATTTTCTATATTATATCACACATATAGAACTTTGTCAATACGTTCTGAAATCTTTCTGAAAAAATTTAAAACGCTATTGACAAACCGGAGAATATGCAGTATACTGCATATATAGGAAGTATACTACATATTCTGGAAGAGGTTGCTTATGTACGATTTTGAACACATGGATCCGCGTATCATCGCCTTTGTGAACATTTTTATCTGCGCCAACAGGCTTCAGGCGATCATGGACAACGGACTTGTGGATATCACCGCCAAACAATGGCTTGCGATTGCGATGATAGAGGCATTCCCGGAACCGCCGACTTTGAAACAGATGTCTGAGCTTTCCGGCGTTACGCATCAGAGTATGCGGCAGATCGTTGACCGGCTTGCAGATAAGGGATTTCTGGAGGTCGTCCCCGATAAAAAGGATAAGCGTGCAATAAGGCTTGTCAAAACGGAAGCGGCGAATCATATCCGAACAAAAAAAGATGACCAGAATATACAGTTCGTGTATAAACTGTTCGACTGTTTGACAGAAGAAGAACAGAGAGTTTACTGCTCGGCACTTGAAAAGCTATGCAACAGACTGAATGAGTTGAAAGAGGAAAACGCGGATTAAGGAGATTATATGAAAACGATAGTTGCTTTCAAATCAAAATCGGGTTACACTAAAACATATGCTGAGTGGATCGCACAGGAGCTTGGCTGTGACATTAAGGAAAATGCTGAGCTTTCAGACCTTCTCAGCTACGGCACAATCATTTACGGCGGAGGAATGTACGCCGGCGGCTTCAACGGCGTAAAACTCATCACAAAAAATCTTGACAAATTGTCGGGGAAGAAGATAGTATTGTTTGCAGTGGGCTCCAATCCCGGCAGAGAACACGAAATGCAGGCTTTCTGGGATAAAGTGCTGACTGCTGAACAGCAGAAACATTTGGGCCATTTTTATCTCAGGGGTGGCTTTGATTTCAGCAAGCTGACTTCTACGGATAAGATACTAATGAAAATGCTGAAGGCACGTTTGCAGGGACTCAAAGAGCGAACCGAGGACGAACAGGGATTGCTTGATGCTTATGATACCCCTGTAGATTTCAGGGCTAAGGAGAATATCAGCCCTTTGATCGAATATGTTTTAAAGTGACGATAATGCGTACTTTCCTAGGCGTTAGCTCTAAGGACTGTGCGGTTTTGTTGGCAGCGGTTCAGAATGCCTTGACAAATTCAATCATTTAGGGTAAAATAAGATGGAAATGGGGTGACTCATATGGAAATTACAAGAGAACAGGCAATCAAAAATGCAGTTGCATCGGCTGAGATGGAAGGCTTACATCCGACCGAAAAAGATATTGCCCGTATCCGGGATTTTGTTGAGAAGAAACTCACACACGAGGAATTTGTTTCATTGATACTTGCCGATGTAAAAGAGGTATCATAATGGCCGTTTATGATGTGTCCGGTACGCAGGAAGACTGTTACCCGAAGACAACGGTTCTGATCAATCGGTTTGATATTCGGAATCAAAAACAGCTTTCTTTGGTTGAACAGAAACTGGTGACTGGTCTTGCTGCCCAGCTTGAGAAAGAGGCAGTCTTTGATAATGTGAATTTTTCGTATTACAAGGGCCTGCATAAAGCCTTGTTTGGCGATCTGTATGATTGGGCCGGGACTGTGCGGAAAATTACCATTTCCAAGAAAGGTACTGTATTTTGCCGTGCTGAAGCAATCGAACAAGTTGCAGAGGCTCGTTTTTCCAGACTGAAACAGCAGAATTATCTGATTGGGCTTGATAATGCCCCTTTTATTGATAAACTAACCGAGTTGTATGATGATCTGAATATGCTGCATCCGTTTCGTGAAGGAAACGGCAGAACGCTAAGATTGTTCATCACACTGCTTGTCAGAAACACAGGAAGAGAAATATTCTTTGATCGCTGTGATGCCGATTTGCTGACGATTGCAACGATCCAGGCTGCGCAGGGTTCAAAAGAGCTGCTGCGACAGGTGTTCTCTGAGATCGTCGAGGATACTTAGATTAAATTCATATTTCTATAAGCTGATAGGAAGATAACAGAATAAATTTGATGCCCGGCAAACGCCGGGCATTTTCACTTTCCATATTACTCTGATTTGCCATGCTTTT
>JAFZYX010000036.1 GCA_017616055.1 Ruminococcus sp. | reverse complement strand
TAGTCCCCCAATATACAACCGTGGGACACACGGGGTTAGCTCGCTTATGCTTAGTACATTGGTACTATCGAACGAGAACCGACTGCTCGTCTGTGTACGAGAGGAAGCCCCCGCCTCTTCTAGGCGGTGGGAGGATGTCACTAGATAAGATCGTTGTCAATGACAGCGAGCTTGAATTCTATATATTGGGTGAGCTTATAATCAAAGAAAATATTTGATTTTTCTCTTGAAATTCTTGGAGAATTATGATATAATAATCATAGAATAAACAGACCGGAGGGATTTCTATGATCATTAAATCATCAACAACTTTAAGAAACGATTATACGCAGATCTCAAATCTTGCACATGAGAAGCAGGAACCTATTTATATTACAAAAAACGGAGAGGGTGACCTTGTGATTATGAGTATTGATGCGTTTGAAAGACGTGAAGAGCTCATTAGACTGAAAGCACAGCTTGATGCAGCAGAACAGAGCAGATTGTCAGGTGAGCCGACGGTATCCATTGATGAGGCGCGAAAAAGGCTGGCGAAGAAGTACGATGTATAAATATGAAATCGAATTACTTGCGCCTGCATGGCGTGAACTCGAAGAAATTGCAGATATGCATCTTGCACTCGTTGGAGCAAAATCAGCCAAGAGTATAACGGATAAAATACTTGATGATATTGATAGACTTCGTATCAGTCCGTATTTAGGAAAAGCCTGCGAGGAACAGCTGCTTGCCATTGACAATTACAGAAGACTTGTCAGCGGAAAATACTTATGTTTTCACCGTATTATTGGCAGAAAAGTATATATCTATCATATTGTGAACAGCAAAAGAGATTATCCCAAACTATTTGGAACTGAATAATCATAGCTTTTATGCTCCCTGCCTAAAATGCAGGGAGTATTTTTGTCGGTTGTGGTGAATAGAAAAAACAGCTCCTTTGTGGTATAGTGGTGTCGGAGAGGAGGTGCAGAAAATTGGCAAAAACAGAACTATGCCATTTGGATATATGATGAAAAACGGAGCTATAACCACTGATCCTGCGGAAGTTCTTGCAGTTCTTACTATTTTCAGTGAATATATGGCGGGCAAGAGCCTTAATGAGATCGCCAGAAATATGTACAAAAAAGTAAGACAAATGGAATCCGATAATAAGGATATTTTGTTACAATTTCAAGATGAATATCCTGATGTTACGAATACAGATAATGTTAACGATATTCTGGCAGCAATAAAAAAGAAAAAGAATAATAAGCAATACTACAAAACAGGGGCTGTAAAAAAACAGCCCTCAAAAAACAACACGGTTACCTCTTCAAGTAAAATTTGAAGGGGTAACCGCTTTTTTCATGATAATTGTTGAAAACTGCCCATTTTTCTTTAAAAGAGGGTATAACGAACAAGCCATTTTTATCAAGGAACTCTGCACAATGTGAGCTTCCATCTGTATTAGGAATTATTCGAGCTCGTCTATAAAAACTGAATCGGGATCAATGCTGTTATCCTTGATGAATGTTTCTATCTTTTCACGAACTTCTTTATAGAACCAGTTATACTGGACTATGACCTTATCCTTGGATTTGTATACTCCGACAGGGATATTGTTTTCAAGGACATAGAGGTAAAGCTTTTCGCAAAGCTTGTTCAGCTCGGAATCGTCGTCGATATCGTATGGGATAGTTTTTATAAGGGAATGGTCGATGTAATTCTTTCTCAGGAAATTTTCGTATGATAAGCCGTCGCTGTGTGTTGCGTTCCACTTTACGAAAACATACTTATCCGCGAACTGTTCGGGCATTTTCTCCTTCGGAACTACGGATATATGTATCATCTGGTCTGCAATGTAGTCAGATATCATATTCCTTATGGTGTCAAGGTCTGTGATGTAGTCGATAATGTTGAGAAGTCGCTTCTGTATGCTCTGAGCGTCGCCAACAGTCACGCCATCGCCGTCCAAGTCCGCATTGGCTCTGCCCTCCGAGGAGAGTTTATACTTATCGGGATTTGCAAGACACTGCATTATCAATACAGCGTCAGCCATATCTACCTGATCGTCATTGTTGGCATCCCCCTTTAGAGTACCTGTATCATCCACACCATAGAGCGGTATCTTGCTCTCATATACAAAGCCTGCGAACTGCGGACTGAACTGGATATAGTTCAGAGTGCTTGCCAGCATCTGATTTGCTTCGTCTCTTGTAAATTTTCTTCCCACAGTGCCGTTTACACTAATAACTATATATCTTCTGTAGACCTTTGCATCGCCGCTGTCCTCGCTGCGGTAAATAAAGTGACCTGACAGAGCGAACTGATCGCATATATCTATGACAAAGCTTCCCAAGAAATTGTTAAACTGCTCATCGAAGCTGTTATCATCCGCCATTTTTGACAGTTCTTTTATGTCGGTGGTCTCGTTGATAATCGCATTGCCATTTTTATCGTTCAAGCTTGCGGAGAGCTTAACAAGGAATGTGAGATAATAGTTGTCGAGGGCCTTTGGAGCTGTTTCCATTGTCCATGCTCTGAAGCCTTTTTCCTCGGTCATGCCTTTCTCGCTGAAAAACGCCTTTAATTCCCCCTCTGACATCTTTTTCAGATCCTTTAAGAACTGCTCGCCGATGTATTTATTCACGTTATGATAACGAAGATCTATGAAATCGGGATCGTCCTTATGATAAAGTCTGATAACGTCGGGGGAGTCGGGAGGATTGCCCTGAACGAGAAGATAATATCCGTCCTCCAGCTCAAATTTGCACATATGTGTATACATGCCGATGCCGTGCCATTCACCCTTGAATTCAGCGAAATCAGACCATGTGATCTTAGCCTTTTTTTGGGCAATTTCCTTTACATCGTCTAGATTCATAGTCTTTGTACCCTTAGTGAAGTCGATATCTTCATCGGACTCGGCATCAGTTTTCAGTCTGTATGGGGCAAGGTCGTAAATGCCTGTCAAATCCACAGAACCTCCGTCATTCCAATCGGGATGCTTAACCATTTCGTCACGTATTATCTTCTGTAGCTTGCAGAAGTCCGCTAGTGGCATTAATACCTCGCCAATGTCATAATTTGTGTAGTATACATAGTCTCCTGCCGATGTCTTGAGGTACACGGCAGTTCCCATGTGGCTTGATTCACCTGAGAGAAAGTATGCACTTCCTATAGTTACGCCCTGAGAGATGTTCTTTGAAGCAAAATCTTCGTCCTGATAGACCGCCAGAGCCTTAGCATTAACAGTAGTGAACGGGAGCTTAACCTCGTTGCCGTCTATAATAGTTGACCTTGTAGTCTTATATTCCTGAAGCTCCTCATTGTAAAATGAGAACCAGCCGTCAGTATGCTCAACTACATAATAATCGCTGAGAAGGTATTTGCTCGCTAATGCGTCGTCAATATTATCATATTCGCTAAATGCATATAGGGGAGCGATATTGTAGTATCTGAACACGCTCTTGAATGTATCTGCCGTTAGATCCCTCAGCTTGTTGAATGTATCGTTGCCCAGATCCGCAGGAGCTTCGTTATTCATTGGATAGGATATATTGCAGAAGTAAACGGTTGGGTTCAGCATTGCAAGGCAGGTTGTGGTAACAGGCGCCGAATACAAATAGCCGTTATCCTCAAGGTACTTGAAAAGCTTGTAGGGATTTGTTCTGTCATTAACGTCCTCTTTGCTGAGGAATAGCTGATAGTCCCCTATTGATGCGTTGCTTTCATAAGTTCCCTCCTTATATCCCACTGAGGAAGCAACTTTTATGAGCTCCTTGTAGTTTTCGTTGTTTTCGTTCATTTCATAAGGAAGACCGATGCGTATACCGCCACCACCTGATATAGAATTTACAGTATCCTCGTATACTACCAGATGACCTGTTACGGAGAGCGCATCAGGCAGCTTTTGCAGCATTTCCAGCATGGCATTGAACTGTTCCTTTGTGGTATTGCCCCACAAGCGGTAAGTATCGCCCTCGTTTGCAAACTTTGGAGCTTTGTAGCCCTTGTCTGCAAGAGCATTGCTTATCTTGTCGATAGGCAGCTTCACTCCCTCCTTCATCCGAACGACTACCTCAGGATATAAAACATAGAAGTTATGAAGCTTGCCGTTTTTGTCCATGAATATTCTCGTAACCGCGCCTGTATGCATGAAATAACCTAAGCCTATATTGTAGCTGCCTGTGCCTGCGTATTCACCACCGCAGAGTTCAGTTATCACATCGTCAAGAGTGGCATACTCATAATCCTTTACAGGCATAGAAGTAGGATCGGATTGGATGGCGTTAAGATCGTTCAGGTCCATGTTTTTGACCTGTATCTCCTTTGCTTCAAGGCTCTGCACCTCATTAGCCGAAGTATCAGCAGCAATAGTTGTAAAGGGCATTGCAGTACTGCCTGCCATTATTGAGGCAGTAAGTATTATACTTATGATCTTCTTCATAATATCAACTCCTTTTATTGAAGAAAGGGCATTTGTTATTTTCTTAAATAATCAGATGTGTTATTATACTGCTGCATATTACCTTTTCTACAAGCGTTTACACGTATACTCTATCATTTTAATAATACTATATAGTGTATCCTCAATAAGCAACGCCCTCAAAAATCTTCAATTTTCTATAATCAAAAATCAAAAATGAGAGGGTAAATTTGAGGAGGCGCAAAAGCATCGCCGCAAGTCGGTCGATGTTCATAGCGATAACACTGAGAGCTATCGATGCTTTTGTTGTATCTTCTCTTTTTGTGAGTAGCAGACCAAGACCGAATTTGCGT
>JAFZYX010000035.1 GCA_017616055.1 Ruminococcus sp. | reverse complement strand
TTCAGATTTGACAGAGGCATACAAGTTAACGAATAAGTTCTACTTTATAGTTCCTGCCTTGTAGGCTTCGAGAAGCTGACGGAGGTCGTTTATCTTGTCCATTATCTCCTCGCCCTTGTCAGTATCGGAAATATTTGCACGGTGCTCCAGCTTTTCAACAAGGTGAATAGTTGGGGTGTTTCCACTCTCACCAGCCACAAATGGTTTGTGTTCAGCAAGATTTAGGCTGTGTGAGTCATAGATGAGTGTATATCCTGCGATACCAGTTGTTGTCTGATACGCTTTTGATATACCGCCGTCAATTACAAAAAGTTTTCCCTCCGCTTTCACGGGGCTTTCGCCGTTCTTTATCTTGACAGGAACGTGTCCGTTTATAATATGTCCTTTTTCAGGATCAAGTCCGAAATGCTCAAGAAGAGCCTTGCAGACTTCTGCTTTTTCTGAAAAAGTATAGTATGCATTATAATTTTCGGTATGTAGCTCCTTGTCATCAAGCAGCCCGCGCTCAAAGAAAGCCATTTTATCCTTGCCATAAAGAGGGGAGATAGCACCACACCAAAGATACCACATGAAATCGCTTGCGTACTCCTTTTCTTCACCACTGCTGAAATAAGCCTGATTTGCAAGCTCGCCCAGTTTGTCAAGGAGAGATTTCCCTGAATACTTCATGTCCTGTATTTTCACGCTTTGAAGCTCACCGTTACTGTCCATAGGTATACAGCCGTGGAAAAGCAGATTATTGTTGCATGTTTTGTACATAGCTCCTTTTGCGTAAATGAAACGGATATGTCTTTGGAGTTTTTCGCTGTGGCGGAAAGAAGCTTTCAGCACCTTCATTAGTTCCTCTTCGCCTTCAGAGAGCGTGAGCGGAGACTTTGGATCAACTGTAGGAAAGCTCTTGTCGAGAAGCTCGTGAACTTTGCCGTTTACGTTAACAGTTCCGTTTACGAAGTCGGTCCTGCCAAACAGATCACGGTCAGACATTTCCCACTCTGGGTGCTTTGCTATTAGCTGCCCCTCCAACTTCATTTGTATAACAGTGATAGCCTTGTGCATTTTGGCAGCAAGTTTCAAGTCGACGGGGTCATAGATATTGTCATCAAGAGCATTTGGCATATAAAGTCTGCAATCATCGTTTTCATAGGTCTCGGCAGCAAATACCGCAAGAGCTCTGAGGTTAAGTCCATAGCCGTCTTCGAGAACATCAAAGTTGTTATACCTCATTGCTATACGTATAACATTTGCGATAAGTGCAGGATTTCCTGCAGCTGCTCCCATCCATGAGATATCGTGATTTCCCCACTGAATATCTACATCGTGCATTTTCATAAGTTCGTCAAGTATAATGTCAGCTCGAGGACCTCTGTCAAAAATATCACCTATGATATGAAGCTTGTCTATGCAGACGGATTGGATCAGCTTGCACAGTGATACTATAAATGTCTCGGCAATTCCAGTGCTGATGATTGCGCTTATTATCTCATCGTAGTAGTAGTCTTTGTTTACATCCTCGGTAACATTTAGAAGTTCGTCGAGTATGTACACCATATCCTCAGGGATACGTTTCCTTATACGGGAACGTGTGTATTTCGCGGATACTGTCTCACAGACTAGAATTAGTCTGTAAATGCTGAGCCTTTTCCATTCGTCGGACATTTCGCCACTGTTTGTAAGACGCGTTATTTCCTTTTCCGGATAATATATGAGTTCTGCGAGTTCCTCACGGTCACGGGCGGAAACAGTCTTTCCGAGAACAAGGTCTGTTTTTATCTTTATCATGCCAGAAGCGCTCCTGAGCATATGCAAAAAAGCCTCGTATTCTCCGTGAATATCGCTGAAAAAGTATTCAGTGCCCTTTGGCAGGCTTCGTATAGCTGAAAGGTTTATAATTTCGCTTGCGGCGCTTTCTATAGTGGGGTACTCCTTTGCAAGGAGAGAGAGATATTTATTGTCCATAGGCTGTTCCTTTCAAAGTTGTTGCATAAGTTCGTCTATGAGGTTCATTTTGGCAAGTCCGTAAGAAAAGGCAGTAGCTCCGCCACAGGCAGTGCCAAGTTTAAGTGCGTAGTCGTAGTCGCCGCAATCAATGCCTGCAATAAAGCCTGCAAGCATGGAATCTCCTGCGCCTACTGAGTTTTTCAGTTCGCCTTTGCAGACGCCGCACCTGTGGGTATACCCCTTTTCATCAAGGAGTAGAGCTCCTTTTTCAGCCATTGAAACAAGAACGTTCTGAGCTCCCATTTTTTGTAGCTCCGTAGCGTACTTAATTGTATCGTCATCAGTGATGATTTCAACTCCGAAAAAATCCCCAAGTTCGAAATTATTTGGCTTTATGAGAAATGGACGGTATTTTAAAACATTCATCAGAAGTTTTCCGGTTGCGTCTGCAACAAATCTGATGTCGCGTCCAGAAAGTCTTTCAAGTATCTTTTCATATATGTCAGAGGGAAGGCTGTTAGGAATGCTTCCCGCAAGAATGAGGGTATCGCCAATGCCGATATTTTCAAGCTTTGCAAATAGCGCCGCAAGAGCCTCCTCACTGATGCATGGTCCCTGTCCGTTAATTTCTGTCTCTTCTGTAGCCTTAAGTTTAACGTTTATTCGGGAATTACCGCTTGAAAGGTGTACGAAATCGGCTTCGATGCCCATATCCTTTACGCCTTTTTCGATAGCTTCGCCAGTAAAGCCGGCTGTGAAACCAAGAGCCTTTGACTTTACATTAAGCTCAGCAAGCACTGCAGATACGTTGATCCCTTTTCCACCAAAGTACAGTTCTTCCGAAACGGCACGGTTGGTGCAACCGAGTTTTATACTGTCAGTGCGTACTACGTAGTCAATGGCAGGGTTGAATGTTACAGTGTAAATCATAAAGCAGCTTCCTCTTCCTCGATTTTATTTAAATCAAGTTGATTAATGACTTCTTTTTGTCATAAAGGCGATTATTAAGTGTACACTAATTATACCAGAAAAGTAGTAAAAAAGCAACAGGACGTAGGATAAAACAAAAAGCGCTTACAGTAATGTAAACGCTTTATTATACAAAAAAAGTCGCGGTTCAGTTTCCTGAACCGCGACTGGTGCGAGTAATGGGACTTGAACCCATACGTCTGTCGACACACGCCCCTCAAACGTGCCTGTCTGCCAATTCCAGCACACTCGCATTACAGTGTTTCGTGACTGCTTTAATATTATATCAGAATTTAAAATGCTTGTCAAGTCTTTTTTGAAAATTTTTTTGAAAATATTTGATTAACATAAAAAATAATATAGGCCGCTATTGACTTTTAGCTGCTGCTGATGTATAATATTAATGTTGGTGCTGATGTGGCACAGTCGGTAGCGCAACGCCTTGGTAAGGCGTAGGTCGTCGGTTCAAGTCCGATCATCAGCTCCAAGCAAATAACGGTAAATGGGCGTTCACGATAGCTAGGTGAACGTCTATTTATTTAATTGAATGGGTTTAGGTCACTATGATGGCACTATTTCTTAAAAAAAGGGACTTTTGAGAGCCCCTGTTTTTTTATCCTGTTTTGTTTCTGTATTATATGCTGTTCATGCTCCTTAGAGTGTTTATGCTAACTAATTATTAAAGTCAATCCAACTTATACAAGTCAGACTTGTCCGGTTTGTGGACATATAGAAAAGAGCAAACCGTAATAAGAAAATACAGCAATACTGTTGTCAGAACTGTGGATATCAGTCAGATGATGATAGAATCGGTGCTATGAATCTGTATCGCAATGGGATAGAATATTTAGTATCAGATACAGTTACAGCAGAGTAAATCTTTGATGTAATGTGGGGTGTAAACCACCCCACGATGATACATTGGTTTGCCTTATGACATTCTTAAGAGGTAGGAGATTTGATATCGTCTGTACTACCGGATTGTGACAAGTCCCAGTCTCTTTAGTCTAATGTCATTAAGGGGGAGTTGACGCCGTTATTAATATGCTTCACTATTCTTTTCAAATATCATATTATCGGCATCATGCTCGTTAAAGTTGTTCCAGAACAAATGATCCCCATCTATTGTAAACTCAGCTGAGCCATTTGTGTATTCTACAGTTTCGGTAGCTTCTGTCTCTCCTTCCTTAAATTCTACAAAGGTCTTTTTACCATTCCCACTGCATACTAACTTACCGTTATCAAGTGTAAGCGGATAATCCCATATAACATGAGCAGCTGCACTTGAGCTCCATGAAACTTTAGCCTGGTATAAGCCCTCACTCTTGTAAGAGATTTCGATTATAGCTCTACCGCAGATCCATGATCCCGTGTATATCTCCTCAATTTCTTTTCCGTCACTTCCTAACTTAGTAAATCCGCCGTTTTCAATTTCGCTTATAATGTC
>JAFZYX010000034.1 GCA_017616055.1 Ruminococcus sp. | reverse complement strand
GACTTCCTCAGAATTTGCATTGGAATTCAAATTAGCACTCTCTGCAGCGTTTATGCCTAGCTTATCGAGAAGCTTAAACATCTCAAGCTCTGTAAGCATCCGGCCAATTGCGCCGTTATCAGGAGTACCAATCTTATAGCTGCCGAGTTCTGTTTCAATAGGAGCGTCACGGACGATAGTCGCAAGCCATTTGCTCTCCTTGGCAGAATCTACGCCTGCCGAAAGCTTTGCCTTTACGCCTTTTGTTAGGCTAGACTCCTCATACTTATCATAAAGCGTCTCTATACAACCGTACTCCTTTATGAGTGTCGAAGCAGTCTTTTCGCCGATACCTGCAACTCCAGGAATATTATCCGAACTATCCCCCATAAGAGCCTTGAGGTCAATAAGCTTTATGGGTTCAAAGCCGTAGTCCTCGATAAATCTTTTAGGAGTATAGTAGATATTTTCCTTATTTGTCGCAAGTATAACTGTAACATTATCGTCGATGAGCTGCAAACTGTCGCGATCACCCGTCAATACATAACACTCGTTTTCACTATCTGAACATAGCTTAGAGAGTGTTCCGAGAACATCATCCGCCTCGTAGCCTTCACATTCCACGACTTTTATGCCCATAAGGTTCAAGAGTTCCTTGACCTTTGGAAGCTGCTCCGCAAGTTCCGGAGGCATCCCCTTTCGATTCGCCTTGTAATATGATACTGCCTTATGGCGGAAAGTAGGCGTCCTTAAGTCGAAAGCCACCGCTACTGCATCAGGCTTTACATCCTCCATGTTACGTAAGAAGATATTCATAAAACCGAAAATAGCGTTGGTAAATTGCCCTTTTTTGTTTGTAAGCAGCTTTATTCCATAAAAAGCTCTGTTAAGAATGCTGTTGCCATCTATTGCGAGAAGCTTCATTGCGACCTCCGTGAGTATAGATATTGGTCCGACAAATGAACCGTATATTCATGATTTTTCTATGTGCTTAGTTTATATGATACCATAACTTTTCATAATAATCAATACAAAAACAATATTTTTTTGCATAATGACGTATATATTTTTTAAAAACTTTCATCAATTTAAATATTAAACAGTTGAAAATGCCGAAACCTTGAAAAGTATACATGATTGTGATATAATTATTAAAATCAAATTACAGGAGCAATAATAATGGAATTCATATTAATACCCGCAGTAATAGCCATAGTAATTCTCATAATTGTCGTCACGAACTTCAGAACCAAAAAAGCCATAGATTTCTACATACGACATTCCTACGGTGACAAAAAACGCGTAAAGGACGACGTAAACGACAGGATGGAAGCTGTTTCACAGCTTTACGAAAAGGAAAAGAAGAATTACAGTTCCTCGGAGCTTATAGATGACGTCACATGGGACGATCTGGGTATGAACTCGATCTTTCTACGTGCCAACCATACCGACAGCTTTGCAGGAGAACAATGCCTTTATTCTTCGCTTCACATTATCAGTGATAAGACTCAAAACAGTGTCATGAATAACGAAACTGCAGACTTTTTCAATAAAAACGAGGTTAAACGCAATAATGTAAGAAAACTTCTCCACAACGTTGGAAAGCCGATAAATGGCTATTATTCTATAAATATTGCAGAGGATCTCAGCACGAAACATCTTCCTTTCAGATCTATTTACCCTGTACTTCTCATTTCGCTAGTCACCTTTGGAACTTTAGGATTAATTATGAGAAGTCCTGTTCTGCTTATGCTTTTCTTCGTGAACTATCTTCTAAATCTTGTGGTACACATTTTCCTAAGAGCAAGCTTTGAAGCAAGGCTAGAATCCCTTTTCTCAATGGGATTAACCATAAACGAAGGTTTTTCAATAAGTAAAATTGTTCCTGAACTGTCAAATAATGCTTCCGACAGCCTTAAAAAGCTGAAGAAAGCTGCATCTATCATGAATCTTCTCAACATGAAAAATTCCATGCTGAAGTCCGATGACATGTTAGCTACATTAGCATCCTATATTATAGGACCTTTCATGACAGACATGATACTTTATACAATGGGCTTAAATGAACTATCCGACAAGATCAATGATTATCTGAAAGTTTACAGATTTGTCGGAAATATTGACTGTTCTATCGCCATAGCTTCCTTCAGAGAGAGCCTTTCGACGTACTGCGTGCCTGAGTTCAACGATGATAAGAAAATTGAATTCACTGGAGTTTTCCATCCAATGATTACCGATCCTATTGCTAACGATATAAAACAGAAGAAAAATGTCATACTTACAGGCTCAAATGCCTCAGGGAAGTCCACGTTCATTAAATCCGTAGCTATAAACCTCATACTTGCACAGACTATTTTCACATGCACGGCCGAATCCGCATGTGTACCGCACTGCGGCGTAATAACCTCAATGGCTGTCCGTGATGATCTCGCTTCGGGAGAGAGCTACTATATCCGCGAGATAAAATACCTCAAGCGCATGACGGAGAGCGTAAAACAAGGCAGACTTCTTTTCCTTGCCGTAGATGAGATACTCAAGGGTACAAACACAAAGGAAAGAATAGCCGCTTCAAAGGCTGTACTCCGCTATTTCAATGAAAAAAACTGTATACTCATGGTAGCTACTCACGATGTTGATCTTGCGGAAGCTTTCGACGGCTTGTATGAGAACTTCTATTTCTGTGAAAAGCTGGATGAGGAGGATGTAATCTTCGATTATATCATTCACAAAGGCATATGCCGTTCCAGCAACGCAATAAAGCTTCTCAGCGTTATCGGTTTTCCTGGCGAAATAGTTAATTCCGCTCTTTCAGAGCTCTGATTCTTTAATTAACATTATTCTGCCTTACGCAACTTCTGCTATGATACTGATGCAGATTTTGGTGCAGATTTTTTTAATATTCTTCTGTTCAGGTATTGTAAATCTTAACTGTTTATGATATAATTTAAAATAACGGTCAGTTTTTTACACCGTTGCATTTTTACCAAAGGAGTGATGACCAAATGGTAGGCTTTGAAAATCATATCGGAAAGATCACTATTTCTGAGAATTATCTCACAGAGCTGGTAAAACACGCTGTCAGCGACTGCTTTGGCGTTGCTGATGTAAGCAATGTCAGTACCTTTCGTTCTGCCGTTTCTGCTCTTACAGCAGGCAAGGCTTTCAAAAAGAACAAAGGCGTACTGATACGCACCGATAAAGACGGCGGTCTTATCATAGACCTGCATATCAAAGTGACATATGGTACGAATATCACTGCAGCCGTAAACAGCATTACTCATAAGGTCAGCTTCACAGTAGAGGAAGCGGCAGGAATAAAT
>JAFZYX010000033.1 GCA_017616055.1 Ruminococcus sp. | reverse complement strand
TGGATGTCATAACCATAGCGGCACCTGACTTAAGAGAAAAGTCAAATTCCAAGATCCCTCTGGTAAATAACGGAACATATATGCATAATGCTGAGCTGTTCGGATATCATGTGAAGCGTGCGATCCATATGCTCACCTGTGCGGCAGCAGAAGGAGCCGATATACTGGTGCTCGGAGCATTCGGATGTGGAGCGTTCCAAAATGATCCTGAGGTTGTAGCAAGAGCATATAAGACTGCACTGCAGGAGTTCCCCAAGGTATTTGACAAAATAGAATTTGCAGTATACTGTCCTCCAGGAGGCAGCAGGAACTACGAAGCATTTTCGAGAATATTATCATAAAAACAAAAAACCTCCGACAGATATCTGCCGGAGGTAAATTTTTAATATACGCTGTTAAGCAGTGCGCCGTCCAATGTCATCTTGTGGACATCGCCGTCTGTATCGGTGTAATCCCTGTCAATAAGCTCGCCGAGTTCATCATAGTAGTAACCGTATACCATCTTTGTATTGGCTACGGAGGTCCAGGTCTCCTTCAGTTTGTCACCGCTCTTGTTATATTCGTAAGTATAAGTGGTGGACTTTTCGCCGTCGACTGTGCTTTCGCTCTTGATCCTTAATCCGTTTGCATCATATGTATGTACATATTTGGAAGAATGATCTCCGCCGGTGGTTGTATTTGTGATCAGCCTACCCTTGGAATCATATGTGCTCTCTATAGTGGAAGTATAACTGCCGTATTCTTTATAATCTACCTTTACGAGATTACCTTTTTTGTCATAGGTATATTCAGACTGGTTGAAAAATTCATCGTTCTCGGTAGATACGGATTTAACAGGTCTTCCCTTACTGTCATATGTGAAGGTCTCTACTATATGGCCTCTGTTGTCATCAACGGTAGTGGTAAGGAGGTTGCCGTTCTTATCATACTTAAATGCAGCTTCTGAACCAAACTCCGGATGAGGATTTACTGAGCTTAAGACACGTCCGTATTTATCGAGCTTGTAAATATGAGTCTCGTCGATCTCATTTCTGTTTTTAAATGAAAATGTCAAGGTCTTTTTCTTGGCATTATATTCACTGTACTGGGGAAGTTCGAACTTGGTGTACATAAGCTGCAACGACTTGATCTTAGCACCTTTTCTTAAGGTGTATTCAAGGTTACCGTCGGGAAGGGCGGGGTCGCAGATGGTAAGCTCTGTTATCGTCTTTTTCTTTGCTACTGTAAAATCAATAAACTGCCCTGTGAGGGTGATCACGTTACCCGATGCAGCCTCGGTGTAGGATGCAGCCTTAAGGATGTTGATACTTAAGAACTTTGACTTATTGGTGATCACACAGTTAGGTGCTTCGATGATAAGTTCTTTGCCGGAAGCATTTTTAACACTGGGGATCTTAATGTTTAAGTAAGCCTGAGTCCTAAAATAAATGGTGCCGACATCTGACTTTTTCATGGCGGACTTAAGTTCTTTTACTGTAGATACTCGTACAGCTTTTCCTGTGTCAGCCTTTGCGGGGACGGTGCCGATCATAAGTACTGTAGCCAGTACCAGGGCTAAAGCACAAAGGCTTAAGCACATTGATCTTAAACTTTTTTTGTTCATTTTCATTTCCTCCTGTAATTCATTTAGTAAAACGAATTACCTGTATTGTATCATGTTAAACCCATGTAGTCAAATAAATGATATTTTTCCAAATAAAGAAATATATTAAAAGACCAAATAATAGTGACAAGAAGTACGGATTATGTTAAAATTCATATAGTATACGGAGGGGTGACATGAAACACGCAAAAATGAAATTATATATGCTGATATACCTGACAGTGGTCACGATATGTGT
>JAFZYX010000032.1 GCA_017616055.1 Ruminococcus sp. | reverse complement strand
GATATCGAGGACGAGGACTTTATGTCGCTTGAGCCTAATGATTATTACACGGAAAGCAGCAATAACTTCTTTAATGCTGATCCAAACAAGAATTATTGATCATAAAGGCTGTTCTGATCTTATCGGAACAGCCTTTTTGTTCACAGGTTGTCTGTTAAGAGTGCGGCCTATCCTCCTGCAAAGAAGACTTGCAGGGATACACAGTACGAACCAGAGACAGGAAAAGGGAATACATATCTGACCGAGAAAATTAAATGGCATATCGGAGTAATCCCATACGTTCCAGCGCATAATAACATTGTCAAATATGCCGACGGTTAGCTCTATGGCTGTTATACTGAGAGTTCCCGCGATACAGCTTCTGATAAGGGTAATGGAGCTGCGGCTGTTTATGATGTAAATTATCATAAGAACTAGTCCACCTGTAAGGGACATCGTCCAGTGAGTATAGCCGCGCATGACTATTTCAATTAGACTGTAACAGAAAAAACCCATTAAAAAAGAGAATAAGAGCTGTGAAAGCTTCATTGTATCACCTCAGAATTATTATCGTCATTTTTCAGAGTGAATATACATAAAAGGGAGTTGGAATAAATGCGAAAAAGCTGTATACTTATGCATATATCAAGCCTGCCGTCAAATTACGGTATAGGAAAAATGGGAAAGGCTGCTTTCGAGTTTGTGGACTTTTTAAAATCAGCAGGAGTGAAATGCTGGCAGATACTGCCTATATCTCCTACGAGTTACGGGGATTCGCCCTATCAGTCCTTCTCGGTAAATGCGGGGAATCCTTACTTTATCGATTTCGAAGTCCTCGAAGGAGATGGACTTCTTGAACGCCACGAATATGATATGTTCGATTGGGAAAATGAGCCTGATAAAGTGGATTACGCTCTGCTATACGATAATTGTTATGATGTTCTGCATATCGCTTTTGATCGTTTCAAGCCTGCAAAGTTTCCTGATTACAGAAAGTTCTGTACGGAGAATAAGAAGTGGCTTGACGAGTATGCGCTTTTCATGGCACTGAAATTCCGCTTTGACGGAAAGCCATGGTATTCATGGGATAATGATCTTTCCATGCATAAGCCCAAAGCTGTCGCACAAGCAAAAAAGGAACTCAAAAAAGAGATAAACTTCCATAAATTCATACAATTTGAGTTCAGTCGTCAGTGGAAAGAATTGAAAAAGTACGCCAATGACAATGGTATCGAGATAATCGGAGATATCCCGATATACTGTGCTCTTGATAGTGTTGAGTCGTGGGCTTCACCAAAGCTTTTCTATTTTAACAAGGAACGGAAACCCATAGCTGTTGCTGGTTGTCCTCCCGATGATTTTTCACCTCTTGGACAACTCTGGGGAAACCCTCTTTACAACTGGGACTACCATAAAAAGACTGGCTACGAGTGGTGGATAGATCGTATAGATGCGGCTTCAAGACTGTATGATATAGTTCGGATTGATCATTTCCGTGGTTTTGAGAGTTATTATACCATTCCTTATGGAAACGAAGACGCTACTGTGGGAGAGTGGAAAAAAGGTCCTAACTATGAGCTCTTTAAGCTTGCTGAGAAAAAGTTGGGCAAGCTAAAAATAATAGCTGAGGATCTGGGATTTATTACTCCCGAGGTAAGGAAAATGCTTGACAAATGCGGTTATCCAGGTATGAAAGTGTTGCAGTTCGCGTTCAGTGACGGAGGCAATGAATACCTGCCACATAATTTCAATAGCACCAATTACTTTGCATATACAGGAACTCACGATAATGAGACTCTCAGTGGCTGGGTGGGTGACCTAGATAAGAAGTCGCTGAAATTTGCTATGAAATACCTTAATGTCAAGAAGAAAAAAGACATACCCGATGCAGTGATACGTGCTGCGTGGGGAAGTGTTGCTGAGGTGGCTGCGGCTCAGATTCAGGACTTCCTTGAAAGTCCACCGGAGGGAAGAATGAATACTCCTTCAACTCTTGGTGGAAACTGGCAGTTCCGTACAAAGGAGTCGGATTATACCCCTGAGCTGGCGAAGAAGATAAAAAAACTTAACAAGCTCTACAACAGATAAATATGGTGTGATATATGAAAAAAATGATAATGGCACTTACTACTGTCATCGTGCTTACGGGCTGTTCTGCAAAAGAAGCGAAGGTCCGGGAGGAAAAAGCTCAGGAAGTGACAGCTGCTGAAACTACAGTGGCCACAGAAGCAGAGACTTCTGCGGAAACTACAACAGCTTCCAAAACTACTGCTCAAAAGACTACTGCAAAGGTGACGACAACAAAGACTACTACCTTACAGACTACGACAGCAGCTTCGACCACCGAGGCTCAGACGACAGCTGCAGCTTCTCAAACCACGTCTCCGCCTGCTCCCGTAAAGCATTACACGGTTGATGGCCCCGGGGGACCTGAGGAGATACCAGAAGCTGAGTGGAATGGGCTTGAGAAGCTGAAAGGGAAATACGGCAAGGATTTTGAAGTTATTGCCAGAAACCTATGCTGGGAGTTCTGGCCTAAGACTATACTTAACGATGACGGTACGACAACTACTATACCGGTTAATCGCGATCCCAACGAGCCCCTTAATGTGGTTTATGTCTTAAAGGGCAGTGACGGCATTAACTTTGACGCTTGTCTCAAAGAGAATACAGAAATCATAAACTATGACAATTATTTATATACTCATTACTGGGAGCAGCTCAAAAATGAAGCAGCAGGCTCGCTGCAAAAACTAGTTCCCGGCGGAAAAGTTTCTATAGAGGCCAGAGCGGGCTATGGTGGACTGCCTTTTGACAGTCCTGCCGAGATGACATATGAAGAGTTCCGTCAGGCTTTGGCTGATAACAAAGGCACTTTGTTCTGTTGGTTATTTGTCGCGGAGGGGATGGATGTTTCCGATGATATGATGGCGTATAGTCCTCGCAGAGGTGACGGCTCCCCCGGAGAGTATGGTTATATTCTGCAAGTCCATGTAGAGCAGGTATCTCAGGAGGATTACGACCGCCTTGATGATATCATGACGGAATATCCCAAAGGAGTAAAGTCGAAATTAGTAAATTAAAGGAGAATGGGGATATGTATAAGAATTTGTTTATTGAGAAATTCACAGGCAGACTTCCTAAGGTTATAAAGAGTGCAACACCGCAGCAGCTTCACGACGCTCTCGGAAAGACGGTCATGGAGATGTTTGCAGAACGCTGGGAGACAAGCCGTCAGCAGCACCTTTCAAAGCGACGTGCGGCTTACCTTTCAATGGAGTTCCTTGTGGGAAGAGCTGTTTACAATAATCTGCTAGTGCTTGGCATTTACGATGAGGTTGACGCGGCTTTCAGGGAGCTCGGTCTTGACCTTGCAGACCTTGAGGAGATAGAGGACGCAGCTCTCGGAAACGGCGGCCTCGGCAGACTTGCTGCCTGCTTCCTTGACAGTGCCGCAACTCTGGGACTTCCTCTTGACGGCTACGGTATACGCTATAAGTACGGACTTTTTAAGCAGTCAATAGTTGACGGCTTTCAACGTGAGGAGATAGACGACTGGACTAAATACGGCGACCCGTGGTCAGTCCGCTGCGATGAGGATACAGTCCTCATAGAATACAGCGGTCAGACTGTTAAAGCTGTGCCATATGATATGCCTATATTCGGTTTCCACACGGAAAATGTAGGAACTCTTAGGCTTTGGCAGGCTGAGCCTGTTAAAGAGTTTGACTTTGATGTGTTTAACAAGCAGGATTATCTTGAGGCTTCAAAGGAGAAGATATACGCCGAGGACATATCACGTGTGCTTTATCCAAATGACGATACCGACGAGGGTAAAAAGCTTCGTCTGAAGCAGCAGTATTTTTTCAGTTGTGCTTCACTGACGGATATAATAAAGAAGCACAAGGCGCGCTTTGGCACTCTTGATAACTTGGCTGATTATATCTCGGTTCAACTCAACGATACTCACCCCGTTATATCCATTCCCGAGCTTATAAGACAACTTGTAGACAACGAGGGATTCACTTTTGAGAGAGCGCTTGAAATAGCGAAGCGGATATTCAATTACACCAATCATACTGTAATGCAGGAGGCTTTAGAAAAGTGGCGCACAGATATTGTGGAGGAATTGCTGCCACGTATCTATGCTATAATAATACAGATAAACGAGGCGCTTATTGCGGATATGTATAATGCAGGTGTTGAAAGAAAAAAGACAGACCGCATAAAGATAATCAAGGGAGATCTTATTCACATGGCGGATATGGCTTGTTATGCTTCAAGCCATATAAATGGTGTTGCAGAGATACACACGCAGATACTCAAGGACAGTGTTCTGTCCGACTGGTTCAGTCTTTATCCTGAGCGTTTCCGAAACGAGACAAACGGTATAACACAGCGTCGCTGGATAGCACTTTGCAATAGAGAGCTATCTGCTTTTATCACTGAGCTTCTAGGAAGCGATGAATGGGTAAATAATCTGGACAAGCTGAAAGAGCTTGCGAAATATGCGGACGATGAAAATATGCTTCGTCGATTCATAGACATCAAGCAAGAAAAAAAGCGCCAGCTTGTTGAGTTCATAAAGATTCACGACGGAATTGATATTGATGAAAACTCAGTTTTCGATATACAGATAAAGAGGCTTCATGAGTACAAAAGACAGCTTCTCAATGCTTTCTCCATACTGTGGATATACTATGGCATAAAGGAAGGAAGTATTCAGAATTTCAAGCCTTCAACATTTATCTTTGGAGCTAAGTCTGCTCCTGGTTACCGCCGCGCAAAGGCGATAATCAAGTTTATCAACGAGGTGGGCAGAGTAGTGTCTGAGGACAAGGATACACGCGATCTTATAAAGGTGGTATTCGTGCAGAACTACAATGTCTCTTACGCGGAAAAGCTTGTTGCGGCTGCTGATATATCAGAGCAGATATCTACGGCAGGTACTGAGGCAAGCGGTACTGGCAATATGAAGTTAATGCTCAACGGCGCAGTAACTCTTGGTACCTACGACGGCGCTAATATTGAAATAGTGCAGGAAGCGGGTGAGGAGAACAACTACATTTTCGGCGCTCGTGTTGAAGAGCTGGAGAAGATAGTTCCCGAGTACGACAGCAGATATATATTCTCTGGTGACGGCATGATACGCAAGGTGGTTTCTTCACTTATCGATGGTACAGTTTCTGACGGAGGTAGCGGAGATTTTCGCGAGCTGTATATGGCCCTGCTTGATGGCGCGAGCTGGCACGCTCCCGATCATTATTACCTTCTTGGTGATATCAGAGACTATGTTGAGACAAAACTGCGCTGCATAAACGATTACAGTAACGACAGACTTGCTTTTGCGCGTAGGCAGTGGCTGAATATGTGCAATGCCGGCAAGTTCAGTTCTGACAGGACTATTGCTGATTATGCGGAGAATATATGGAAAATAAGTCGTTAGGCTTTAGCTTCCGGAAGATGGTTTTAAATAAAAATAATACGTCTGCACTTGTGAGTTGCTTTCACGGGTGCAGGCGTTTTTTAGTGACAATTGTCATTGCGGAAGTGACAGTTGACACTTTAAAAGTGCTTCTTTTCAGTGATATAATGATATCAGAAAGGGAGGCGAGGATATGAAAAAATCGGAGAAAATATTATTGATAATATCTGGGGGGCTTACCGTAGTTGGGGCAGTTTCAATATTTTTTGCATGGATTTCAAGCTTTTTGTTAGCTATAGGAGTAAGTCTCGGTTTTTGCGTATTGATATCGCATTTTCTCAACAGAAGAAAATCTGGGTATATGCCGTGGTGGATGGTATTGATGTTCATATTATCGTTCCTGCCCGTGATACTTTGCTTTTACTGGTCAATTGACGCAGGCATAAACGGCACTGGAAGCGGAATGATATTTCCAAGGATATACGGATGGAAAGCATTTTCTGAAACCATTATCATAACATCATTTCTGTTTACGGTTTTTCCTGTGTTCCCTATAGCTATAATTATTCAGGTGAAATTTATAAAGTGTATTATAAGTATAAGAAAAGTACGTAATTCTGAAAGGAGCTGAGCTGTATGAATAAAATTGAAAAGACTCTTATAGGTGTATTCGGTTTCGGTGTAATCGTTTTTCTTACTTACTGCATTACAGAGGGGGTAACGGGTTTCGGACTTGTTAATGGATTTGAAAGAGGCTACTTTTCAGAATTTGGCGTGATACTGGTGGTTTCCTGCCTCGGGCTTTTTGCAGTGCTTGTTTCCTATGCAATGAGGAACAGGAAGAACAAGGGAAAGAAGACTATAACAAAAGTGGATATGATATGGTTCAGACTGTCATTTGTACCGTTTATGCTGATAGTTCTTTATGGTATATATTCAGCCATATTCGGAATAAGCTTTTTGTGGTCGGTGTCTTACGGTTTTTACGGTTTCCTGACAGCTGTTGTGTGCGGTGCAGCCATTCTTGTGATCATTCCTGTACTTCCCCTGTGTATCGTATGGCAGATTATTTATCTTATAAGACGTCACAAGGCTAAAAAGTCTGAAAAGGCTGTTTAACAGGTGAGGATACTATGAAAAAGTTTGAGAAAGTTTTGTTTGGAGTATTCCTAAGTGGTATTTTGGCATTAATTGCTGATTTTATATTTGAGGTGAAAGTATACGGCGTCGAGCCTGATTATCATTTCTTCGGTGGCATAACTAGATTGCTGAGTATACTGTTTATTATTTCGTTTTTCGGCCTTATGGCACTGCTTGTCAATATACGGTTAAGAAAACGCGTTGAAGTTGGCAAGCCGCCTATATCAAAGCTGTATATAATATCGTTCATACTTTCGTTTATTCCTTTTTTACTCCTTGTTGTTTATTCAATTATGCAGAATGAATTCGTTTTCATGGGAGCAACAGTCGCTGTAGGTGCAGAGGCGTTTCTGGATAATCTTATTATAGTAGGTTTATACCTTTTCAGTATTATTATTCCAGTTTTCCCTGTAATAGTATTCTGGCAGATGTTGTATATCGTCAAAAGGATACAGTATAGGAAACTTATGAAAGCAAATAATGAATAGTGCAGAGGCAGGCGTTTGGGCGGATATACTCTCTGAAAGCAAGCATACTCACCTTGGTATAAGACTGAAGGTCAGTACTATTGCATTGGCTGTTCTGTTTATTTTTGCCGTAAGTCATACAGGATTAGGAATCTTACTGGTAGTATGTTCGCACTTTGGAGTTATGACCGTATTTATTTTTGATCTGATACTGTTTGTACTTCGTAGAACAGCTTTGTATTTAAAGGAAAAAATACTTGTTGATTGAAAAAACTCCCCGATACATGTTCGTATCGGGGAGAGTTATTATATTCGTTTGTTCACGTTAAAAAGTCGAATAGCTTCTCTGCTAAAAATTACTTCTCAGCGAGTTTTGTGAGATAAGCATAGCGATTTGTTGCAGTCTGCTCTGCCTTCTCAAACAGCTCCTTAGCACGATCAGGGAATGAACGTGTGAGTGCGCTGTAACGAGCCTCGTTCATGATGAAGTCCTGATAAGACTCTGTAGGAGCCTTGGAATCGAGCTGGAATGGGTTCTTGCCCTCAGCAGCAAGACGAGGATCATAACGGAAGTTGTTCCAGTAGCCGCACTTAACAGCCTTTTCCATCTCAGCCTGACAGTTGGTCATACCGCCCTTGATGGAGTGCATCTCACAAGGTGCATAGCCGATGATGAG
>JAFZYX010000031.1 GCA_017616055.1 Ruminococcus sp. | reverse complement strand
AGTCAGACTATATTACATCGGGCGATAAGAAGGAACTGGCACACGCAGGCGTTCATAAGACAGATATTGGCTATGTTCAGACCGAATGGAAATATGAATATCTGGCAGATTCAGAGGCGACCAATTACTATGCTTCTTCAAAGCTCGATGCAACAGGGGGCTGGTATAAAGCTGATGACCACAGTAAAAATATGACAGAGGGCGGTATTTCTGTATGGACGCTTCAGAATATGTACGAGCGTGCGGTATGTAACGGTAAGGACAAGAAATTCACAGATGGGTCTGGCACTGTAGTTATTCCAGAATCTGGCAATAAATATCCCGATATCCTTGACGAATGCAAATATGAGCTTGATTTTATGTCACGTATGAAGGTGAAGCCTGATGAGAAAACATGGGGCAAATATTCGGGGATGTATTATCACAGCATAAACGATCACAGGTGGCATAGTCTTACCGACAGACCTGATTTCGACAGCTATGATGATATACGAGTCATTAAGCCTCCTACATTTGCGGCAACTCTGAATTATGCAGCCTGTGCGGCACAGGGAGCAAGACTCTGGGCGCCGTATGATGCTGAATATGCAAATGAACTCCTTGCAAGCGCAAAGGAAGCATATCAAGCGTACAAGATAAACTTTTATGAGTCATCACCTAGTGAATGGGCTAATAAGGTATCGTTCTATGCTCCTAGAACTCTGTGGAAGGGAACTGATTTTTATCCTGACAGCGAGGTATTAGCTGACGCCTACTGGGCAGCCTGCGAGCTCTTTATCTCGGCAAAGGAAATGGAAGATAAGGAGGCCGATATATATTTAACTGAGCTGTCAGAAAACAGAAATGCCTTTAAGGTGCCCACAATTATTACAGGTGGAGATAACGATAGTAATGGTGGATCCTATACTCTGTTCAACTGGGGCAATACTGCTGCGGCAGGTTCTATGTCGCTCATGTTGCACAGCGAGCTGCTCTCGCATGAGCAGGCGGAAACATTGAAGGATTCATTCCTTAAAGCGGCAGATGACTTCATAGAAACAGAAGCTAAGCAAGGCTATGGTATCCCGTATAAGTATGAAGGTCCAGGCTACATTGATACGAGTGGTAGGGATGTGCGTTACAGTGGCTTTGAGTATGGCTCGAATGAGCGTGCTGTAAATAATATGTTCGCTATGGCGTATGCCTTCGATCTGACAGGCGACAAGAAGTACATCAACGGTGTGACAACTGGTATGGACTATTTGCTGGGCAACAATCCACTGGCATTTTCATTCATCTCAGGCTATGGCTCCTATTGTACCAAGAATCCGTCACATGAATACTGGCGCAATGAGATCGACAAGTCTAAGCCAAATGCTCCTGATGGCGTTATCGTAAGCGGCCCTTCTTCCGACAGCATCAAAGATCCTTATCTTTACGCTCTCGGTTATGAATTCAATCACAATGATGATCCCTCTGAAAGATATTATGTGGATTCTGTGGAATCATGGTCTACTAACGAAGCTTCTCTCAGCAATAATGCGTCGCTTGCATGGATAGTTTCATTCCTTCAGGACGAGGCATTGGTCGAAAACAATGCAAATGGCGATCTGAATTCTGATGACGAATTCAATATATCAGATATTGTATTGTTGCAGAAATGGTTGCTTGGCTCAGATTCCGTGAAGCTTGCAAACTGGAAAGCCGGGGATTTCTGTCGCGACAACAAGCTCGATGCATTTGACCTTGTCATTATGAGGCGTGAGCTTATAAAGAGAAATTCCATGATATATGTTGAGCCTGATCATCGCAGAGATTATGGCTTACCATTAGTTGTTGTGAAAGACGGCCTGGAGTTGTACCTAGGTCCCAGTGATAGTTATAAAATAATAGATACTATTCCTAAAGGAACAGCTCTTTCAGAGTTCGGATATAATGAAAACAACGATACATGGCTGTTTACAGAATATAACGGACAATATGGATGGATAAGAATAGTCGATGATGATAATAAGTCTACTATATACTTTGATGTAGTAGCGGGCAAGCCTGTAATTTACCTCTACCCTGAAGAGGAGACCGATGTCCATGTAGAGCTGGAGCTTACAGAAGCCGATCTCTCCACCACCTATCCGAGGTATAATAACGGCTGGGACGTTACAGCGTCTCCTGACGGTTCGCTTCTCAATAAAGCAGACGGTACACATCATAAATACCTGTTCTGGGATGGCATAAACTGCCGCACAAGATTTGACTTCTCCAAGGGTTTCTGCGTTTCAGGAAAAGATACCGAGATCTTTCTCAAGGAAAAGCTTACATATATGGGATTGACGGAAGATGAAATGAATGAGTTTATTATATATTGGCTACCACTGATGGAGCACAACAAATATAATCTTATTTCCTTCCAGGGTGATGTATATACAAATTCTGCAAAGCTGAACATCACTCCCGCATCTGACAGCATGCTACGTGTATTCATGGCTTATGTTCCACTTGAAGAAGCAGTGAAAATCGAACCTCAGCAGCTTGAGACTTTTGAAAGGAAAGGCTTCACAGTAGTTGAATGGGGCGGTAGTGAGATAAAGTCGTAAAGCATATCTTAAGTTGAAATAAAAAATTATCCGCTCGTAAATACGGGCGGATTTTTTTTAAAAACAGAAATTTTGTATGGAGTTTAAC
The DNA here is from genome assembly GCA_017616055.1 of Ruminococcus sp. Lineage (GTDB taxonomy): Bacteria > Bacillota > Clostridia > Oscillospirales > Ruminococcaceae > Ruminococcus. The sequence continues at coordinate 9,149 of JAFZYX010000031.1, read as the reverse complement.
AGTAATGCGTTCCTAAGCATTGAAATACAGGATTTTCTTTATGTAGAGAAATGATAGCTATCAAAAGTTCCTTCTAACTCCATCTAATCGTGTTTGTACTGATACCAGAGAAGAAATGCTGCACACGACATCATAGGAATTGCTGCGATTAGTCCCACGTCCACAGGACCGAAGACCGATCGCTCAGGGTGGCCGTTGCCCAATACCATTCTCGGACTGGCTTCTGCATTAATCATTCCATGAAGTATAGCCGATAGCCATATGCTGCCCGATTTTACATAGAGGAAATCCAAAACGATGCCCATAGATATGGTGAAAATACAGAATACTATGAGCCCTAGCAGTGGTGCACCGATGTAATCCTTACCGTACTCAAAGCCAGCAATAATTATTGCCGGGAAGTGCCATGCACCGTGTATCACGCCTCCAATAAGAAGTCCCTTAGTCCTGCCATAACCAGCTTTCAGTTCAGGATACATGAAGCCTCTCCAACCTACCTCCTCACCAAGTCCCAAAAATATGGCAAAGTATGTGTTGAATGGATTTAATGAGTCGGATATCTCACTTGCAATGAATGAGGCGTAGTGACTGCCGTTTTGTCTGAACTCTTCGTATTCCGTGTCAGACATGAACCGCTGAAAAGCTTCAGCCGGAGCGAAGTCATCTGGGAACACCAGGTAGTAGAACACTGCTCCGATTATCTGAAAAACTGTGGGCGCCAGCCATGCAAAGAATATGTACTTCCAGTTCTGGCCTAATCTGGGGTTCCATCCCATTTCCTTTATATCTGCTTTTGCGAACAGAACTCCCAGCGTTGGCATAAACATACACAGCGCCAGCATATCTCCCAGTTTGCCACGGTAGCATCCAATTCCTGCCAGTATCCATGCAGTAATGAAGGAAAAAAGCAAGTATTTCATCAACTTTGACAAGGCATATCACCTCAAAGAGTGTTCACATGGAAATCCATTTAATCAAGCTCTGTAATAAAATCAGCAATGACTTTTGCACATTCATCTGGCTTCTGATCGTAGATGAAATGGCTGCCTGCAATGTTTATCTCCTTGCAGTTGCCCAGCTTATTAATGTACTCTGTCCTCTTTTTTAAATAATTCTGATATTCCGAGGACTTCTCTTCCTCGAACCTTTCCTGTGCCTTGGCTTCGTCCACCTCTCCGTAACTATACATAAGATAATCCCTTACATCGTCAATAGTCTGATAGTTTGTGGAAATATATATCTTGGGGATATCGTTGTACTTGATAGAATCCCACGCAGTTCTCATGTTCTTGTTGAAGTTCTTGATCTCGCTGATGTAAGACTTTGAAAAGCCTGCGGGGTTTATTTCAAACATTGCATTTGCATATTCGTCAGGGTTATCGTCACGGTACATAATATCATTAAGAACTTTTGATACACCTGCTCTCTGTAAGAATTTAGCCACTTGGAAAGCTATTCCAGAGGTTTGCTGTTTTATCTCTTCCTCAGAGACTTCGGGATATGCTTCGTTTACAGAATCAAGGAAGATAACTCCTGATACCTCGTCAGGGTAGGTATTCTCCCAGTAGGTGGCGTAAATACCGCTGAGTGAATGTGGCATGAGTATGTAAGGAGCTTCCACACCTGCGTTTTTCAGGGCAGTACGTGTGCTGTCAACAAGGTATTCTGTTGTTATCTCATGGTCTGTTTCCTCGCAGAGTCCATAGCCTGGACGGGTAACTACCACAAGGCTTATATCGTCGCTGAGGTGTTCAGAGAATTCCTTCATATTCACAGTGAACTCGGCATCTCCGCTGCCGGGCATAGCTACTATCTTGTTCTTGCCATCGCCGTAGATATTGATGTTCATTTTATAATCTCCTGCGGAATAAAGGTGGCTGTATCCACCGTCTTCAAGGAGCTTTCTGTCCTTTTTCTGCGCTGATTTCTGATAAAAGAAGCATACAATCAATAATATCACTATCAGTATCAGCAATACAAGAAGTATCTTTCCGAACACCTTTAAAACTTTTTTCATAAAAACATTCCTCCTAAGTTATAATGACCTTAATTATCCTCTTTCCAGTATTGCAGGAACATATCTGTTACAAGCCCCGCGTGTACTTCGATGCAGATTGCTACGTCCTGCTTTTCAAAATGCAGCCTGTTGATGACAGTATCGGCAATAATTTTCTGTTTGCCGATGGAGATGAACGCACCGCAGGACTCGATATGAACATCCCAGCCGACCTCAAAGAAGCCTGGCGGCATTCGGTTCAGGTCGTTGTTTAGAAACGGCTTTAGCTCTGAGAATCTGCGCTCGACGATAAGTTTTGTGACCTCTGCGGCAATACGGAACATTTCTGGCTCGTCTGGTGGCTGATCAAGCTGCTTTTCCACTGAGTAGATATCACCGCCTTGTTCAGCGACGGTGACCACTTCGCGCAACAGATTTACTTGCACAATCATGGAATTGATCTCAGCTTTCATTTCTGCTATCTTGCTTGTTATAAACTCTGTAGCCTGCTCGTCGCTGTCTATGATCTTCGATATCTCATCGAGCGTCAGTCCGAGCTTGCGCAGAAAGCGTATCTTCCGAAGCCGCCCTATGTTCTCTGCATCAAGCCGCCGTGGAACCGTTTTATTTTCACGGACGGTTGTTATCAGCCGCAGCTGTTCGTAGTAGCGTATTGTCCGAGAGGTCATGTCAAGCATTTTGCAAACCTCATTTATGGTTTTCAGTTCTTCCATATTCACCACCAATACAATTATATCAATTGAACTTACGTCAAAGTCTTATCTCTTGCATAAAGTTTAAAGACAAGTGATTATTCATCAGAACATACTCAGCAGAAAATCCCATATCATGTGCAGAGCCACGGGAATGAGAATATTTCTGCTTTTCAAAAAAGTTATACTGAATATGAAACTCAGAATGATGATTTGAACAAATCCGAAATGAAGAAAAACGTATCCAAGTTTCTCATGTATGGTCCATGTTGGGATATGTATTGCCACGAACAACAGTGAACTAAGCAGTATTGCCTTCCACTGATTCTGCTTATTTCTGCCTGCCATGGCATTGAGTAGCCAGCCGCGGAAGACCATTTCTTCCGTGATGCCGACAAATGAAAATGCTATGATCTGTTCAGCACCAAAATCGCTTTCTAGAGATAATGAACCTTTCATGCGATACGCTCTGACAAGAGGATAGAGCACAAATAACAGGAATATGGGCAGATAATGCAGCCATTTCACCTTTGTTGTGAACATCTCTTTCAGCCCGATACAGACATCGTCTTTGTAGTGATGTACAAGAAGTGATGCCGGAAGTATCCATACAAGATTTTTGATAACGCCATCCTTTACAATCTGTGAACTGACTGATTCTGGAAAAAGGTCATCTATGATCGGACTCCCGAAAAATTCAAACAGAGCCCATATTGCGTAAAAGGCAATGATGTATATGATAAGTGCTTTGTTTTTTGACAAACACTTTTCAGTAGTTTCCATATTGTTTTCTTCTCCTTCGGGTTTATGCAACTATTATAACACTTGACGTTACGTCAATGTCAAGCATATATTATTAAAATATGATATTTCGGCATTTTGTACAGAGACACTTCAGAAGTTTTGTGTGAATTGCGATATGACGTCGCTTTGAGTTAAATTTATGATAGCGTAGCCAGATCTGCCATAAGAAAAAGTCTACCTTGGCTAAGTTCCATTTGGTGTACTGAACTGCTTGAATAATTGTTCAGGAGCAAAGATGAAAAGGCTGTAAATTTAGTTATATGGTATTGTTCTCTTTTCCTATTTATGATATAATACCTTTTAAGTTACAGGACTAATGATTTAAAAATAGTTAGAACGATGAAAATCAAAATTACATGGTATCTGCTATCGTTCTTGTTATCAATGTGGAAATATGAACGGTAACAGGAAACACAAATGATATGGTGATCGTATATGGATTGAATACCTTGATATGAAAGCAATGTCACAATATAGATAGTGCGAAGTTTTCTCTTTTAATGTCGTCTTAAGTAAAAGAATATCTACGATAGATAATAATTGACGCTTTTCAGATTTTGCTGCATAATTCTGAAAAGAAGAAAAGAACGCAAATAAACAAGAAGGAGAAAAATATGAAAAAGTTATACCTTTTATTATGTCTCTTGTAATCGTCAGCTCATGTTGTATGTTCAATAGTACCGTTGAAGACAGATGCTCAGCTATTACTGCTACCAAGATTGTTGAACAGGGAACATATGAAGTTGATGATAATACATCATTTGAGTATGCTGTAACGGAATTTGGAAATACATATATCAGGAAATATACAGGTACTACAGAAGAATTCGTTATCCCTTCGGAGATCAATGCTAAAGAAGTTACATGAATAGCTGGCACTGCATTCTATAATCGTTCTGATGTAACTTCGGTCACTAAACCTGATGGTATTAAATCAATTTCAATGGCGGCTTTAAAAAATGTACAGGTTTAACGTCTGTAACCATTCCTGATGTTGTTAGCTAAAGCTTTCCGCCCCCAGCAGAACTGGGGAGCGGAAGCCAAAAATAACCGCTGTCATTATATCATGACAGCAGTTATCTGTTATTCAAACCAATCTTCGAGCTTTAATTCATGAACACGTTCAAATTCTTTGGTGTTATTAGTAATAACAATCAAGCCTTCCGGCTTCGCATGAGCAGATATTAGCATATCCATTGTACCGATAGGTGTGCCTTTCTTCCCCAGAAATGCACAGATATTACCGTATTCTTCAGCTGCGCCTGTGTCAAACGGTAGTATTTCTACTATCGAAAGGAATTTCATAAGTGCAATTGAGTTTTGCTCAGGAGCTGCACTGGCTTTTACTCCATATTCAAGCTCGTCAAGAGTAATTAAAGAAATGGCAATTCCTTATTGCCAATGTTCCTTTAATTTGGCGAGAACGCTTTCATTTTTCTTTTGGGCATATATGCACATATTAGTATCGAGCATATACTTCATAACGCTTCTATCTCCTCTGGAACGGATTCTTTTTCACGTCGGGATTGAACAAGATCAAAATAGTCATTAGTAAAACTGTCAATGCCCTCCATAAAGTTTTCCCATGCTTTTTCCTTCGGAACAAGCATTAACGAAGTACCATCTTTCTGTACATACACTTCTGTACCGTGAAAGCGCACTTCTTTAGGGAGACGAACTGCCTGACTACTGCCATTAGTAAACAATTTTGCTGTTAACATAACGATCAACTCCTTTCACTGATAGTATATACTTTGCCAAGAGAAATAATTTGTATTCAAAAAAAATAACGAAAAAGAGTTGAAATAATGCATAATTTAAATTATCCAATAAGATATTTGACCTTAACTTCAACGCATAAAATCTGAGCATATATGCTTACTGATGCAGCGAGCTATAATAAGAAAAGAAGACTACAATTTGATTTAATGTAACCGCCTTTTATAATGTTGTCAGGTTGTGTACAAATGAATAGTAAGGCGGCAGACATCTGCTACAAGGATTTCCTGACCATCATCAAGGCGAAGGGGCTGAACGGCTACGGCAAGGAGAAAGTCCTACCTAATCCACCAGCGCCGGACACTACAGCTACTATGACCGTCACCATTGGCAAGGACACCTACAAGGGTACGCTTTTGAAGGAGTAAAACAATCGGGCAGAGGATGTTCTCTGCCCGATACATATTACGATAACTTAGAATTTATCTTTCCATCTTTACAATATACTCTGTAGTTCCTTCTTCAAACATTTTTGTACTCGTGAGATGAAACCCATGTGTCTCATAGAATCGAATGGCATCAATGTTTTTTTCTATTGTCCATAGAAAAGTAATCGGAAACTGCTCTTTGGCATATTCAATCAATGCAGATCCAATGCCCTGACCTTGAAAAAAGTAATCGACATATAACTCGACAATTTCGTTTCCCTCAATGTGAATAAGTCCTTTTACAATCCCATCATCATACACGAACATATTGTCAGTTATACCGGTTTCAATGTATTTCTTTGCCACAGAAAGCACCTGTAGTTCCACGAATGAATAGACGTCATCCTGAAATATAGGACGGTATTGCATTCTCTTCACGAATACAAGTATTTCCGCAATTCTTGAAGCATCTTCTTTCGTTGCTTTTCTGATCATGTGTATATCATTCACCTCCACAAATACTGATCTGAAGGGCGGGCACAGTCTGCCATTCGTACTTTTCCATTATACATCTAATCCTCGGAAAAGTCAATGAACTATATCATGCAGCATAACAGCAGCGCTCGTCGAGATATTTTTCTCGGCGGACGCTTTTTTGCTACTCAAAAGCAGGAAAAGTGTCCTATTGGTAATGAAAAGATATGCAGGATGGTAATTTACCGTGCATTTCTTTGACTGATGTTTGAAAGGAACGGAGGTGAGATTCATGATCAAGCACCAAATTACCGATAAGGAAAAAGCAAACGTGAATGGAGAAATCGCTGTGGAAGAAACCAAAGTGCCTGTCGTCCCGATCGGCGATAAGTATTTGCTGACGATCAAGGAAGCGTCGAACTTTTTCAGTATCGGCGAAAAGAAGTTGCGTCAGCTGGCGGAAGATTACATTAGCGATTTCGCTGTCATCAACGGGAACCACTATTTGATTATACGAACAATATTCGAGCAGTTTCTTCTCGAAACTTCTATCATCTAATTTGACGTTAAAGTGTCGTAAGTAGTTGTTTTTTCGCCAAAATAGAGTAATATATGATACTAAGCCCGGAGCGGCAAATATATTACTGGAGGCGATCAGCATTGACGAACTGAAAATCCCGGACACTGGCAGAAGACAATGAAGGCAGCTTTGCACTGTACAATGGCAACCGCTATCTTGTTATCCTCCCGCTTATGGAGCAGTACTTCGCAGAGCTTGCAAAGAAAGGAGGCACACAGGATGCAGAGAGCAACGCCGGAGAATAAGGATTTTCTGACGCCTGAAGAGACGATTGTTCTCTTCGGCCTGAGCAGACGGAAGTTCGGTGAGATGAACAGAACAAAAGATGAAGCAGTATGATGCTTTCGGCTACGGCTCACTTCGGTGAGCCGCTATTTTTATGCCTGTTTTGACTTGATGAAATGGAAGGATTATGGTATAATGGTGAAGTACAAATGGAGAATTGTCAAAATATATGTTAGATAAGAAATATCAGGAGTGTGCAATATGCAGTATGCGATAGAATTATACTTTGATAAAGCAACAGAGCAAAACCTTTCACATTTGGCACAACGAGTAGCTGATGAAAACATCAGCACAATGTTTTTGAAATGGGAAACAAGACCGCATCTTACATTGGCTTGTTTTAATGATGTGAATGAAACGGCGTGTATCGAACAATTGAGATTATTTGCCCGAACTCACAAAACCATGTTGGCAAATATCTGTTCTGTTGGAATGTTCACAGATTCAAGAACGATTTTTGCATCACCGGTTATGAATGACAGTATGTATCAGTTTCAAAAAGAATTGTACGAATACTTAGGGGAATATGACTCTTCCGGTTGGGAATGGTATCAGCCAAATAAGTGGGTTCCTCATTGCACGCTGGCTCTTACACATGAAGATCCGGATGAAGCATTCTATAAAGCAAGCAATTTGATTTTACATGAATTCAGAAAGCTGTATGGAAAATTTGTTTCAATTGGATTAGTGAAAATATCTTGTCCCGTTGAAGAAATATATACGGTTGAATTGCAAAGATGAATTGCGACTTACTGCAATAACACATAATCAAGAAGAAGCCTTAGTAGTAAACCCACCGGTTTTTACTACTATTTTACTACTAACGACGTCCGCTATTTGCTAAAACTTGCCGCGTTTAGTCGTTTTTGCCCCGTTCTGCCAAATTGGTAGTAGGAAAAATAAGCCGCGATATACCGTGCAAAATACGGCAATACAGCGCAAATCAGAGAGGAAAAAACGTATGATAAAAGTTATGTTTGTCTGCCACGGCAATATATGCCGGTCGCCTATGGCGGAATTTATTATGAAAAAGCTCGTCTCTGACTGCGGGCTCTCCGATGATATACTTATCTCGTCCTCCGCTACAAGTACTGAGGAGCTCGGGAATCCGGTATATCCTCCGGCAAGAGCCGAGCTTGCAAAGCACGGTATCGGCTGTGCGGGAAAGACTGCTGTACAGCTGCGGAAATCCGATTACGACCGCTATGATCTTTTCGTCGGCATGGACACTGCCAACATACGCAATATGAACCGCATCTTCGGCAGTGACCAAGACGGGAAGATATACAAGCTCCTGACCTTTGCCGGTCGCGGTGATGATGTTTCCGATCCGTGGTATACCCGTGATTTCGGCAGAGCCTACAGCGATATCGAAGAGGGCTGCATGGGTCTGCTGAAGTACCTCAGGGAACGTATTCTCTGAGTGCATATAAGAATAATGAGGATATTATGCTGATATCTGAATACTGTACAGATGACATCGATACGGAAGCGACAGTTAACGCATTCGAGGAAAAGCACAACATCAGTCTGCCGGAGGTATACAGACGTTTTATGATACGCTGCAACGGCGGCCTTCGCAAGATCTGGTTGGCTGAGATCGAGAAATACAGCGGCATGGTATAGGAAAAGGTAAAGCTCGACTGACAAAAAAACAGGACGCATCCACCGGACACGTCCTGACTGAGATCAGAAATCACTTATTGAAGCTGTTGTAGAATTCCTCTATTCCTGTACGCATGATAAGGTTATCGAGTATACCGGGAGCAGCAACTATTCCGGCGATGCTCTCGTCGCTCCTGCAGAGCTCATAGGCGTCATCGAAGCTGATGACTCCGACATGGATATTCTTTCCGAATATGCCTGTCATGACGCTGTAGCTGATGAACAGCGGTATGAAGCTGCTGCCGTCGGGAGCGTTGAGCAGTCTCAGGTGGAGAGCTCCCTCCTGAAGCTCCTTAGCAGGCTCCATATTATCAGGCAGCTCGTCAACGCAGTGCAGCTCTGAACCAGCCTCCGCCATTTCCTTTGCCTTGAGGGTGAAATGGAGTTCTTTATCAGGCGCAGAGAGCTGCAGAGGGATGTTGTTATCATCTATCTTGTCGCTCTCAAATACTACAGGACACAGAAAGAGGTCTTTTCTAAGATCT